>JASHUU010000068.1 GCA_030039795.1 Nitrososphaerales archaeon
GAGTTCGGCGCCCGAAGTGGCGGTGCCACGAAACTCCTCTCGAGCACAGAGAAGTTCGCCATAGCCGGCCGGGACTCTTCTCTGCACTTCAAGCAGTACGAATACTTCAAGCAGAACAGGGATGTCGCAATCGGCCTACGGACTCACCTCGACCGTAACAGAGAGCTCAAGAGAAAGCTACGCGCCGTCAGTGGGGCCGAGTCGGTCCCTTCGGACGAGTGGGACTCCTGGGACGAGGACACAGTGAACGGCTTCTATGACAAGTACGTCTTCGGGAGTCGGGAAGGCCGATGAGTCGAGAGGAAGCGAGTCAGTTGGTCGATGCGGGCAACGGCCGGGCCTGTCCACATGGGCCGGCGTCTTCTAGCGCGCCCTCACAGTCTCCTGCCGCCGCTCAAGACCGGTGCTCGCGAGCCGGTCACGGGGATGCAGCACTCTCCCGCTCACTGCTCCAAACGCTTAATTACGTTCTGCCGTCTGTTGCAATATGCCGAGGTATCTCTTCGTAACGGGCGGAGTGATGTCGGGCCTCGGAAAAGGAGTGGTGACCTCCTCTGTTGCGAAGCTCCTACAACTCTCCGGCCTCGAAGTTTCCTGCCTGAAGATAGACCCGTACCTCAACTACGACGCAGGCACGATGAACCCGGTGACCCACGGCGAGGTGTTCGTGACCGACGACGGAGGGGAGACGGACATGGACTTGGGCAACTACGAGAGGTTCCTCAACCGCGACATGTCCAAGGAGTGCAACATCACCACAGGCCAGATCTACAAGAAGGTGATAGACGACGAGAGGAAGGGAAGGTTCCTGGGCAAGTCGGTGCAGATAATCCCCCACGTGACCGACGAGATCAAGAGGAGGGTCAGGAAGCTGGCGGAGGACAAGAGCGTCGATGTCCTGGTGGCCGAGTGCGGGGGCACTGTGGGTGACATCGAGAGCCTGCCCTTCCTGGAGGCGTTCAGGCAGATGCGCATGGAGGAGGGGGCGGCGAGGACGCTCTTCCTGCACGTGAGCCTGGCGCCCGAGCTCTCGGTCGTAGGTGAGATGAAGACGAAGCCTACCCAGCACAGCGTCCAGGAGATGAGGAGGATAGGGATACAGCCCGACGTGCTTGTGGTCAGGGGGAGCAGGCCCCTGCCCCAGGAGACGAAGGAGAAGATGTCGATGTTCACCAGCGTGGCCGTCGAGAGCGTGATCTCCGACCCGGACGCCGAGTCGATCTACCAGGTCCCCCGACTCTTGGAGAGGGAGGGCATCCTGAAGCCCATCATGAAGCAGTTCGGCCTGAAGTCGAGGCTCGGCATGGGCGCGTGGAACAGGGTGGCCGACAGGTTCTCCGACTGGGAGAAGACGGTGAGGATCGCGATGGTGGGGAAGTACGCCACCCTGGCCGACAGCTACGTGAGCGTCAACCAGGCGCTGACGCACGCGTCGGCCGCCAGCGGAGTCAAGTCGACGATATCGTGGATCGAGTCCGAGGAGTTCGAAAGGGACCCGGCCAAGCTCAGGCTCCTCGACGGGTTCGACGGCGTGGTCCTCCCGCAGGGCTTCGGGAGCAGAGGAATCGAAGGGAAGATAGCCGCAGCCAACCACGCACGCGCCAACGCCATCCCGTTCCTGGGGCTCTGCCTCGGCTTCCAGCTGGCGAGCGTGGCGTTCGCAAGGCACGCGCTCGGCCTGGCCGGCGCGAACACAACCGAGGCCGACCCCCGCACGCCCGACCCCGTGATAGACCTGCTCCCTGAGCAGAGGGACCAGACAGACCTAGGCGGGACCATGCGGCTCGGCGGGCACGACGTGCTCATCGAGCGTCCGAGCAGGGCGTTTGACATATACGGCAAAGAGAAGATCAGGGAGAGGCACAGGCACAGGTACGAACTCAACCAGAAGTACCTGAAGAGGTTCGAGGAGAAGGGGATGCGGTACACCGCCTTCAGCGACGGGGGGCGCAGGGCAGAGATCCTTGAGCTCGAAGGGCATCCCTTCTACGTGGGGACCCAGTTCCATCCCGAGTATGTCAGCAGGCCCGAGAGGCCGGAGCCCGTCTACGTCGCCTTTGTGGCAGCGTCCGCCAAGAAAGCCGCCCGCCCCGGGTCCCCCGAGAAGATCAGGGCGCTAGCGCGCTGAATAGGCCCTCGATACCTCGACGGCCGTCCGAGCCACCTCCCTCGCGCCTTTGCCGAAGAGGTACACGTTCGGCTCTATCCCGCCCCCTCCCTTGTCGACCACCGCGTCGAAGCGCCGAGTGGGCCGCTCCAGCCTGCCTTCGAGCGCCGCGACCGTGGGGTCGCCCCCCTTCTCTGAAGGCCTCCCTTCGATCTCGATGACCTCCAGCCCGAGCTTCCGGAGGACCTCAGCCATCGCCTGGTCGTACCTGAGGTTGATGCACGCCCTGGCCGCCGGCGCTCGCCTCCTTGCCACGAGGAGGACGTTCGACAGGTGCATGGATGACCCCGCCTCTGGCGGAAGGAGCGCCCTCGCCCGCCCCCTCACCCTGACTATCCTCCCCGGCACCGCGATGACCTCGGCGGGGGACGACGCCCCTCTGGGGGCGCAGGCAACGTTGACGGAGACCTCGGGTATCACCGCCGCGAACGTCGGCTCCGACTCGATCAGCTTCACTGCGTCGGAGACGTCGGCTATGGCGTCCAGGCGGGCCACGCTGTCCTTCCCGTACTCCGTGATGCAGAACTCGCAGGTGGACAGCGACGGGTACGCGGCGCGGTGGGCTCCGCAGACGGACCCGCTGCCGAGGAGCGCCCTCCATATCGAGACGACCGTCCTTACCCCCGCCTCCGGCCCCCTCTGCACCTCCTCCGCCAGCAGCGCCGCATATCTCCTCGAGTTCTCGCGCGAGACCGACAGGCCAGCCAGAGTAGAGTACGCCCTCTCCGCGTCCGACGAGAGATACATGCTGACCGAGGCCTGCGTCACGCCCAGCGCAGACGCTATCCTCCCCTGCGAGAGCCCTTGCGACCTCAGCTCTCTGGCTACCAGCTGCCTCATTGACGGGAGGAAGTCCCTCGCCATGAGCTCGTCCGGCGGCTGCACGGCATAAGCGGCTTATTGCCCCATTTATAAGCGTCGGCCAGCCGGGCACTCCCCAGGTGCTGCGATGGAGGAAGGCGCAACCGAGGTCAAGTCCAGGAACTCGAAGTCGTTGGCGGTCCTGGCCGTCTTCTCCGCGCTGATCGCCCTGGGGACGATCCTGTCCATACCCCTGCCCGCGCCCCTGTACGAGCTCACGTGGTCGCCTGCGATCTATCTCGCGCTCGCCGTACTCATAGACGCCCCTACGGCCTTCGGGGCAACGGCGCTAGGCTCCTTCATTGGGGAGGCGTTCAACGTCGCCTTCCGCGGCGGGGGCTCGCCGATCTACCCCTTCGGGATGATCTGGGCGCGCGGCCCGGAGGTCTTCATAGTGGCCTGGGCGAAGCGGAAGGGAAGGAGGACGATGGTCCTCGCCATGGTCGGAGCCACCGTCTTCGAGACTCTAGGCTTCTTCTTCTCCGACTGGGCCTTCTACTACTACGGCCTCTTCAGCTACACGGCCTACCCCAGCCTCACGGCCTCCTTCGGCGTAGCCTCGCTGGACTTCTTTACGATGCTCGACCTGCTGTACATACCAGTGGCCCTGCTCGTGATAAGGGAGGCAGGGCCCGCATTCCGGCGCCTGGGGTACGGGTAGCGCGATGCGCAGGCTGGGCAAGGCCGGCAGGCGGTTCATGGAGGACGTCGTCTACGCGAGCCTCGGAGCGAAGTCGGGCCTGACCAAGACGGGCCCTCTGACCGGCCTCGACAACGCGGTGCTCATGGCGGGGCGGGGACGGGTCATGATAGTCACAGTCGACCCTGTGTCGGCCATCCCTGCGATCGGGGCCGACCTGTCCGCCTGGCTGAGCGTGCACCTGGTAGCGTCGGACTACACGACGTCGGGGACGGCGCCGGAGTTCGCCACGTTCAGCTACAACTTTCCCGTGGACATGCCAGACTCCGACGCGGCCGCCTACGTGAGGTCGGTGGGGAGGGCGTGCAGGGACCTCGGCGTCGAGGTCGTCGCGGGGCACACTGGGAGCTACCCTGGGTCAGGCTACACGGTCATCGGCGCAGGGACGATGTTCGGTTTCCCGAGGGCGGGGTCGTACGTGGAGCCTACGATGGTGCGAGACGGGGACCGGATCCTTGTCACCAAGCACGCGGCCATCGAAGCCGCGGCGTCGCTGGCGGGCTCCTTCCCTGAGTTCACGGAGGCGCGCGCGGGGAGGCGGGCGGCGAGGGCGGCGCGAGCGATGCTGAGGCTCTGCTCCACGGTGAGGGACGCCTCTGTCGCCGCCGGGATAGGGCTGAGGAAGGACGGGGTCACGGCCATGCACGACGCGACCGAGGGAGGGGTCCTGGGCGCGCTGGCAGAGATGGCTTCCGCGTCAGGCAAGGCGTTCTCGGTCGACTCGGACTCGATACCCGTCTCGGCCCCGGCGCGCGGGGTGTGCAGGGCTTTCGGGATCGACCCTCTGACGTCCCTCGGCGAGGGCGCGCTTCTGATCACCTGCGTCCCGGACCGCGTCGGCTCCCTCAAGGACGCGATGGAGGAGTCGCGGATCCAGGCGACCGAGATAGGCTCGGTCGGGCGGGGCGAAGGTCTCTGGGTCTCCGGAGGCGGACGGAAGCCGAAGCTGGTCCGCCCTGGCCCCGACGGATACTGGCGGGCGTACCTCCGGTCCACGAGGATGGGCCTCAGGTGACCGCGGGCCTGCGGCTCGGCGCCAGACTCTTTTTGGGGCGGCCTTCCGGCGGCATGACACGTTGTCGTCCGTCGAGAGGGCCGCGCGCGTCCTGAAGTCGCTGAAGGCGGAGGAGTGGAGGACGCTCTCGGGCCTGGAGAAGGCGTCGAGGGGCTACGGGGCCGCGGACCTCGGCAGGCTGTCCAGGATGAGCCGCCTCCCTCCCGACAGGGTGAGGTTCGCGGCTGACTCGCTCACCAAGAGGGGGCTGATGACCAGAAGGGGGGCGGGGTACGCCGTCACAAGGGAGGGCGTCGAGGCCATGGCGCTGAAGGAGTATGCCGACAAGGACCTCATCTTCGCGCTCGGGGCGATAATCGCGAAAGGCAAGGAGTCGGACGTCTATGAGGCGCTCACGGAGGAGGGGACGGCGTACGCGTTGAAGTTCTACAAGATAGGCAGGACGAGCTTCACCAGGGTCAGGAAGACGAGGATGGGCGAGAGGGCAGAGATAAGGTCCTGGATCACGGCCAACTGCGAAGCGGCGCGGCGAGAGTACCTCGCCCTCAAGGCGCTCGAAGGGCTCTCGCCGGCGTTCCCGAAGGCGATGGCCCACAGCAGGACCACGGTCCTCCTGGAGGAGCTGTCAGGCGTGAGGCTCTCCAGCAGGCCCTACATCGAGGACCCCGAGGCGGCCGAGCGCGCGGTGTTCGGGTCGATCAAGCTCGCGTACGCGAAGGCTGGGCTCGTGAACGCCGACCTGAGCGAGTACAACGTACTCACGGACGGGCGCTCCGTTTGGCTCATCGACTGGCCGCAGGCTGTGAGGGCCTCGCACCCCAACGCCCTCGAGCTTCTCTCTCACGACGTGAGGTCCGTCTCGGCGTTCTTCAGGCGGGCCTATGGGGTGGAGTCTGATCCCGAGGCAGCAATCCGAGAGATAGAGGGCGCCGCTTAGAGCCTGTCTTCTATCCTGACGTACAGGACATTGTTGCCCCTTATCACCACCTTCCCATAGTTCGCAGTCTTCGCGCCGTTCTCCGACTCCTCGGCGTCGACCAGGATCAGGTTCATGTAAGAGTCGGCGTTGGACATCCGGCCTCTATACTCCAGCTCGCTCTTCAAGCGGACGGAGACGGTCTTGTTGATGGACTTCTGCAGGAGGGTGATCGGCCGCTTCGTCTGCGCCGCCGGTTGGGTGTTCACGCTTCGCATTCTCTCGGCCTGCCACAGTTAAAAAGACATCGCAACCCCGCCTCGTTTCAGGGGTCGGGGGGGCACGACCGGCGTCACGAGCACGGCGTCCGACGCCGCGAAGAAGACGATGGCGTTCAGAAAGTGGGGCACCGCCTCTCCTTCGATCGACCGCCTCCTCGGAGGCGGGCTGAGGGAGGGCAGGGTCATTGAGTTCCACGGCAGGAGTGGGAGCGGCAAGACCCAGCTCGCGATGCAGACAGTGCTCTGCGCCGCCCGCTCAGGCGCGACGTCGCTCTTCGTGGACACAGAGGGGTCGTTCAGGCCCGAGCGGCTGGAGACCATGGCCGCCTCTCGGGGGTGGGACGCGCGCCGCCTCCTCGACAAGGTCGTGCACGTCAGGACGGACTCCTCGTCCGCGCAGATGGAACTGGTGAGGCGGATGGGCAAGAGGCAGGAGACGGCCGGCTGCAGGGTGGTGGCGATAGACACGCTGACGCGGAACTTCTCCCTGGACATGCCCGGGAGGGCGAACGCCCCGACGAGGCAGGGCGCCCTCGGCCTCCACCTGAGCGAGATGGCCAGGGACGCCTACCTGAACTCCAGGGCGTACATACTCACCAACCGGGTGACCTCTGGGCCGTCCGGCGAGGCGACTGTGGGCGGGAGGACGGTCGAGCAGCTGGTCCACGCGACCGTGAAGCTCGAGAAGGCCCAGGACTCCGTGCAGGCCACGCTCCTGCCCAGAGGCGTGAGCTGCACTGCCGCGCTCGACGGCAGAGGGATCTACTGAGCGCCTCCGTCCACTTCGCTCCGAAGGTTAAATATCGAAGGCGCGGTCGTCGCCAGTCGCTTGAGGTCAGAGATACAGTCCATTCTCGAGATGATGAGCGCGGGGAAGGTCGAGGAGTCGAAGGCGAGGCTCCAGTCGCTCCAGCAGGAGGTCAGGAACGAGAGGGACAGGGGGGCGCTCCTGGCCGCCTCCGGGATCTGCGGCAGCATCCTGAGGGCCAAGGAGGGGACGATGCAGTCCTGGGAGCCGTCAAGGCTGGAGAGGGCCGCGAAGTCCATAGCCTCGAGCCAGCTTGCAGACGACTTCGACCAGGGCTACGCCGAGGCGTTGACCGCCTACTCGAGACTCACGCAGCGGCAAGCGTGAACAGAAGTATCCAGGTCAGGACGAAGAGCCCGATGTAGACGGCCAGTCCGGTCGTGTACAGCTTCGAAATCTTGTCCCTCTCCAGCGTCCTGAACCACCCGTATCTAGCGATGTAGAACGAGATCAGGTAGACCAGTATCCCGACCGCGATCCCGTCGGAGTAGTAGACCTGAGGTATCTGCTCGGCAAGGGCGCCCCCTATCACGCCCATTCCGACTCTCAGCCAATAGACCTTATCAAACGGCGACGTCGCCGTAGGCTTCATGACCGAGCTCTCTGGCTTGGAGGTCTTGGCGCTCGTCAATGAAATCGGCTCGGCGCTGGAAGGAACATACGTTAATAACATTTATTCGCTCGGAGACGCACAAGTCTTCAGGCTCCGGAAGCCGGGAGGCGGCGACGTGTGGCTCATCGCGTCCCCGACACTGGGGATGTGGGTCTCCGACCGCGTCTCCGAACGAGCGGAGACGACAGAGTTCACGACAGAGCTCAGGGGCCGGCTTCTGCGGTCGAAGTTCGTCTCTTGCACGCAGCCTGATCTCGACAGGGTCTTCGAGCTCGCCCTGGGCGAGGCCGGGTCGGCCCTGACGCTGGTCCTCGAGCTGATGCCGCCGGGCAGGCTGCTGCTCTTGGACCGGGATAAGCGCGTGGCTGTGGCGAGCAGGGAGGACAGGTCGAAGCGCAGGAGGCTGGTGAGGGGCGAGCTCTACACAGAGCCCCCCCGGACAAGGCTCAGCCCGAGGGACGTCACGCCGGACGACGTCGCGAGGATGGCCGCGGGCGAGGCGACCGTCGGGAGGGCCCTCGGACGGCACGTGGCCTTCCCCAGGAAGTACGTCGTCGAGGCCCTGGCCAGGCTCTCCCTGCGCGAAGACGAGCCGTCGTCGCGCCTGTCCGGCAGGGAGGCAGAAGCCGCGGCTGCGCTACAGGGACTCGTTCGAGAGGCCGCCGAGCGGCCGAGTCCATGCCTGTGCGATGTGCCCCCGGGAGAGGACGTCCTAGTGGTCTCCCCCAGGGCGTTCCAAGCCAAGGCGGCCGCCGCGTCGGTCTCGTCGCTTTGCGACCAGGTCCTCCTCCCCAAGCTCGGGGAGTCAGGGGAGAAGGAGCCCGACGAGGTGTCGCGGCGCATCCTCGAGCTGATGGCCACGGTGTCCAAGCTCAGGGAGGAGCGCGACCTGCTCCTCCGCGAGGCATCTCTCTCGAGGTCGAAGGCGGCGGAGGCGGGGCGGGCGGCCTCGGCGGAGGAGGCGCTGAAGTCTCTGGGCCCCAAGGAGCCGGCCCGGAGGACAGAACCCAGTTCGCCGGCGGCTGTCGCCTCTCTCCTCTACGACCGGGCGAAGGAGATGGAGGCGAAGGCCGCGGAGTCCGGGCGGGCGGCCGAGAGGCTGGAGAAGAAGGCAGCCGCCTCCCGTCCCAGAGGCCAGCCGGCGGCGAGAGCCCTCTCCCGGCGGCAGCGCGAGTGGTACGAGAAGTTCAGGTGGTTCTTCACCAGCGCCGGGAAGCTGGCGATAGGGGGCCGCGACGCGCAGACCAACTCCATCCTGGTCAGGCGGCACCTCCAAGACTCGGACACCGCCTTCCACGCGGACCTGTTCGGGTCGCCCTTCTTCATACTGAAGGGAGGGGCGGGCCAGTCGGAGGAAGAGGCGAGGGAGGTCGCCCAGGCGACGGCGGCGTTCAGCAGCGCGTGGAAGACGGGCCTCGGCGCGGCGGACGCATACTGGGTCGGCGCCGGGCAGGTAGGCACGGCGGCCCCGAGCGGCGAGTACCTGGCGCGCGGGAGCTTCGCGATAAGAGGGAAGAAGAACTTCGTCACGAGGAACATCGTCGAGCTGGCCGTCGGGCTCGACGCGTCAGGGCGGGTCGTCGCGGGCCCGGAGACCGCCGTGCGGGCCTACTGCGCGTCGTACGTGACCGTCAGGCCCTACAAGGAGAAGGCGTCGGAGACCGCGAAGCGCGTCCTGAAGGACATCGAGGCTCTCTCTGAGGGCGCCCTCCAGGGGAGGGCAACCCTCGACGACGTCGCGAGGGCGCTCCCCGCGGGCGGGGGGAAGGTGGCGCGGAGGGTGCGCTCAGAGGGCGCGCCGAGGGACACCCCGAGGCAGGCCTGAGGCGACGGCGGGCGGTCCTAGGCGAGCGAGTCGGCGACTATCTCCGCCACGTCCCTCACTTCGAGCCCGGAGTTCGAGACCTTCGCGGAGTCCTCCAGCATCGAGAGGCAGAAGGGGCACTCCGTGGCCACGGCCTTGGCGCCCGTCTCGGCGGCCTCCGCGGTCCTGATCCCCGCTATCGATGTCTGCTCCGGGACCTTGAACCAGTAGTTGGAGCCCCCCGCCCCGCAGCAGAAGGTCTTCTCCTTCCGCCTCTTCATCTCCCTGAGGTCTGACACCGACGCCTTCAGGGCCTCCCTCGGCTCCTCGAAGACGCTGTTGTATCTCGAAGCGTAGCACGCGTCGTGCAGCGTGACCGATATCGCGCTGACCTTCTCCGGAGGGACCTTCAGCCTGCCTTCCCTGATGAGGTCGGAGATGAGCTGCGTATGGTAGACGACCTCGTACTTGCCGCCGAACCCTGGGTACTCGTTCTTCAGGGCGTTGAAGCAGTGCGGGCAGGAGGCTATCAGCTTCTTGACCCCGTAGGAGTTGAGTTTCTCGATGTTCTGATAGGCGAGCTCCTGGTAGCGCCCCTCCTCTCCCAGCCTCCTGGCAGGGTCGCCGACGCACATCTCCTCGCTCCCGAGGATGGCGAAGGAGACGCCGGCCTTGGTCAGGATCTTCGCCACGGCCGCCGCGACCCTCTGCGCCCTCTGGTCGAACGACGCCACGCATCCCACCCAGTAGACGTACTCCGCGTCCCTGGCCGACGACAGCTCCCTGACGCCCAGGCCCTCGGCCCACTTCCCGCGGCCCTCCTGCTTGAAGCCGTACGGGTTCTGGCTCCTCCCCAGGTTCTCCAGCATCGTGGCCTTCTCCTTGTCTAGCTTCCCTCTCGCGACCAAGTCGCGCCTCAGGTCGTAGATGATGTCCAGGTGCTTCACCCCCACCGGGCAGCTGCTGACGCAAGCGCCGCACGAGGTGCAGGACCAGAGCTCGTCTTCTCCCACGACAGAGAACGGCCCGCCAGTCGGGGACGGGTCCTTGGAGTGGAGGCTCAGCTTCCTGACGAGCACCCTGGGGGACAGCGGACGGCCGGCGGCTGTCGCAGGGCAGGACGCCTCGCACGCCCCGATCTCGACGCACGAGTCGTAGGAGAGCCGCTCGCCCGGAAGGAAGTCCGCGTCCTTCCCGACCCCGCTCCTGATGTCGGCGGCGTCGACCTTCCCCGACGTCACGTCTGAAAGGAGGAAGGGAGGGTCCATCGAGGGGAGCGGCTTCCCGACCGTGGAGATCAGGTTGACCGAAGGCGCGCTGTAGTAGAAGGCGACCAGGGCGTTGCGGAACACGCTGAGCAGCGCCCCTGCGAGGACCAAGGGCTGGAGCCAAGCGAGGACCAGCTCGAGCGTCGTGAAGGCTATCGCGACCATGAGCACCCCCTGGACGACAGTAGAAGCCGAAGAGAAGGCCGCGGGCGCCCCGAGCGCCGACTCCACCCTCTTGCTCGCGCGGAGCCTCTCTACCCTCCACCCTATGGCCGCCACGAGGCCCGCTATCACCGGCAAGGAGAGCAGGAGCAGCGCCAGCCTCAGGAGGGGGACCAGCGGGAGGACGGGTATCAGGACGACCTCGGCTATGGAGACCCCTATCCCGGCCGCTATGGAGAGATGCATCAGGAAGACGAGGTCGCCCGAGGCGAGGCGTCTCACTTCATCCCTTGTCAGCGCGGCTAGCCGGTCGAGGCCGAGGCGCGTGGATGTCCGGCGGGACTTCGCGTAGAACGAGTAGCAGATGGCCGCAACGCTGCAGAGCGAAGCGAGGTAGACCAGCAGGTACGCCAGCCCTGGGAGGGCCATCGGCCCTTCCCGACGCGAGGTTCGCTTATAGGCTGTTCCGGGACCGCGCGCCTAGGCGGCCGGCGCCGGCCCCTTGCGGGCCGCGAGCGCCTTGCGGAGGGCTGGGACCACCTGGTACAGGTCCCCTACTATCCCGTAGTCGGACGCCTGGAAGATGGGCGCGCTCCTGTCCGTGTTTATGGCCACGACTATCTTCGAGTCTTTCATCCCCGCGATGTGCTGGAGCTGCCCTGAGATGCCGACCGCGACGTAGACCTCCGGCTTTACCGTGACGCCCGTCAGGCCGATGTGGCACTCCTCCGGCAGCCACCCGAGGTCGGACGAGAGGGGCCTCGAACACCCCAGCGCGCCGCCCATGTCGCGCGCCAAGCCCTCGAGCAGCGGCAGGTCTTCCTTCCTCTTGACCCCCCTGCCTGCGGAGACTATCACCCTGGCCTTCTTCAGGTCCGGCCCCCCCGCCTCCTTCTTCTTCCTGCTCAGCAGCCTCACGGCCCCGTCCACGGCCCCGACGTCAGCCTCTTCGACGGTCCCGCCCTCCGCGTCAGACCTCTGGTAGGAGCCTGTCTTCACAGTGGCGACCGCGGGAAGGGCGCAGGCCACGCTCGCCACGACCTTGCCGGCGTACACGCTCCTCTCGGCGGCAAGCTCGCCAGCCTTGGCGGTGACCTTCGAAACCTCGGACGCGCACCGCCAGCCCAGCTTCGCGGCGAGCCTCGAGGCCGTCTCCCTGCCGTTCCTCGTCGCGCCGAGGAGGATGACCGAAGGCCTGAGCGAGCTGGCGGCCCTGAAGACCGCCTCCGCGGCCTCCCCCGGGAGGACGTCATCCCCCCCTGGCCCCTTCAGGAGGAGCTTTGACCTGGCTCGGACGCCTTCCCTCAGCCGGCCGATCTCCACGGAGACGGCGTCCCCGGCCAGCTGCTTCGACAGCTCTTCCGAGGCCGTGGCCAGCTCGTTGGCGATGTCTTCGCTGTCGGAGTAGCTCCAGACCTGGGTGCCCAGCCTAGAGCACCCCCTCCCGCTCGAGCGCCTGGACCAGCCTGGACGCGGCCTCCTCGGGACTCCCCTCGACGGTGACCCGCTTCCTGTTGGACGTCTGCATCGCCATGTGTGTCACCCTGACCGAGGCAGGTCTCGTCGGGACGCCAAGCTGGTCCTGCGAGTACTCCTCCACCTGCTTCTTCGACGCCTGCATTATCTGTATGAGCGTCGGGTACCTGGGCTCGTTGATCTCGCTGACGACGGACACCACCAGAGGGACTGGCGCCTCCACCTCCTCGACGCTGTCCTCGAGGAGCCGCTCCGCCCTCGCGACGCTACCGTCTACCTGGAGCTTCCTCGCGTATCCGACGTAAGGCACCCCCAGCGCTTCCGCGAGCATGGGGGGGACCTGTCCCGAGTACGTGTCGGACGAGCCCTCCGAGCAGATCACGAGGTCGAAGGGGCCCGCCTTCCTGACGGCGGCTGCGAGCAGCCCGGCCGTGCGCGACGTGTCCGCCGACGGGGCGTCGGTGCCCACGATGACCCCCCTGTCGGCCCCCATGGCCAGAGCCTCCTTCAGCGTCCTTCTCGCGTCCGCGGGTCCCGCCGTGACCGCGACCACCTCGCCCGAGTGGGCCGACTTCAGGCGGAGCGCCTCCTCGACCGCGTTCTTGTCGAACGTGCTCATCTTGCAGGCGGCCCCTGCGAGGACGGGCGCCCCGTCGCTCCCCGCCTTGAGCTCGGCCTCGTCCACCGCGTGCTTTACGCAGACGGCTATCCTCAAAGGGACTTTGCCAGCTCCCTGCTAGCAATCAGCATCCGCAGTACCTCAGAGGTGCCTTCCCCTATGGTCAGGAGCCTGGCGTCCCTCCAGTGCCTGTGCAGGTCGTCGGTCGTGTACCCGTACCCGCCGTGTATCTGGATGGCGTCGTCGCAGACCTTCAACGACATCTCCGTGGCGAAGACCTTCGCCTGCGACGCCTCGGAGGCGTAGTCCAAGCCTCTTTCCCTCAGCAGGGCGGCGTGGAGGTACAGCAGCCTGGCCGCGCTTATCGACGTCTTCATGTCCGCTATCTTCTCCCGTATGAGCTGGAACCCGGCTATCGGCTCGCCGAAGGCCTTCCTCTCCTTCGCGTACGCGATCGACTTCTCGTAGGCTAGCCGCGCTATCCCCACGTTGAGCGCGGCGACCACTATCCTGGCACCGTGGAGGATGCTGTGGGCGTAGTCGGCTCCCTTCCCCTCCTCGCCGACGAGGTTCGCCGCAGGCGTCCTGCATCCGGAGAAGCTGACCTCGGAGGTCCTCGACCCTCTCATTCCCAGCTTTCTGATGTCCGCGCCGAACTTCAGCCCGGGGTTGGGCGCGCCGACGAGAAGGCACGAGGGACCCTTGGCTGTCCGGGCGAAGACCATGTACGTGTCGGCCTCCCCCGCGTTAGTGATGAACATCTTCGAGCCGTCGATCACATAGTCGCCGCCGTCCCTCACGGCGGAGGTCGCCATCGCCCGCGAGTCCGACCCCGAGGTCGGCTCGGTAAGGCAGAAGGAGGCGAGCCTTTCCCCGGAGGCGAGCGCCTGCACACTCTCCTTCTTCTGGGCAGGGCTCCCGAACTTCAGGAGTCCTTCGATGACGGCGTTGTGTATCTCGACGCTCAGTGCCGTGGAGGCGTCCGAGGTCCCGAGCATTTCTATCGCGTTGGCGTATAGCGAGAAGGGCAGGCCCAGCCCCCCGTACTCCGCCGGAACGGAGATCTGACATATCCCCTGCCCGAGCAGCCCCTTCCTAGCCGGCCCCATCTTCGCCTCGCCTGTGTCGAACCTGGGGGACAGCGGCGAGAGTTCCTTCTCCATGTACTCCCCGAGCGAGGAGAGCAGCCCCGAAAACTCTTCGTGCTTCTCGGGGTGATAGAACTCGGTCAGCCGTCTGTGCTCTGAGCTGTAGAGGGGCACGCTCGAACCTCGGCTCCGTCGCCTTCTTGCCGATTTAACGGTTCGGCGGAGGGAGGAAGCCTCCTCTCGTGCCAGGTTAAATCACGCGGAGGGCGGGGACAAGGGGTTGAGTCTGGCGAAGGACCTGAGCGACTATGCATACGGCCTCAGATACTCTGACCTTGGGTCCCGAACGATCCTTGAGGCGAAGAAGCGAGTCGTGGACGCGCTGGGTTGCGCGATAGGGGCCTACAACGCCGAGCCCGTGAAGGCGGCTCGGGCGTATGCGACTAGGGTCGTACCAGGCGGGACGTCCACGCTGCTGGGCACCAGGGCGAAGGCGACCCCCGACGTCGCGGCCTTCGTCAACGGCCTGATGATCAGATACTTCGACTTCAACGACACCTACCTCTCGAAGGAGCCTGCCCACCCCAGCGACAACTTGGGTGCGACCCTGAGCGTTGCTGAGTCGGAGGGGGCCTCGGGGAAGGACCTCCTGCTCGCGACTGTCCTCGCGTACGAGGTCCAGTGCCGCCTCTGCGACGCCGCCGACATCAGGCACAGAGGATGGGATCATGTGTGCTACGGGCTGGTCTCGAGTTCCCTCGCCGCAGGGAAGCTGATGGGGCTGGACCGGGCCCGGTTGGAGCAGGGGGTCAACATCGCGCTCAACTCGCACATCGCGATGCGCCAAGTCAGGGCGGGAGCACTCTCGATGTGGAAGGGAGCCTCGTTCTCCAACGCGGCGAGGAACGCGGTCTTCTCGGCTATGCTCGCACGTGAGGGGATGTCGGGCCCGTCGCCCATCTTCGAGGGCGAAATGGGATTCTTCAAGCAGGTGTCCGGCCCCTTCAGGCTCGATGTGCCCGGCTTCGGCCGCCGGAAGAAAGGGTTCAAGCTGGACGAAACGTACCTCAAGTACTATCCCGCGGAGTACCACGCGCAGACTGCCGTATGGGCCTCGCTCGCGCTGAGTGGCCAGGTAGGCGACCCCGAAGACATCGAGTCTGTCGAGGTCCTCACGCACGAGGCAGGATTTGCAATACTGGGGAAGGACCCCGAGAAGTGGCGCCCGGCCACGAAGGAGACGGCGGACCACAGCCTGCCCTACATGGTGGGGGTTGCGCTGCTCGACGGGAAGCTGGACAACTCCTCCTACGAGGAGGACAGAATGCGCGATAGCAGGCTCCTCGGCTTCCTCGACAAGATTTCGGTCAAGGAGGACAAGAGACTGACCGCCCTGTACCCTAAGAAGGGCATGGGCAACAGGGTGACTGTAAGGATGAGGTCGGGCGAGAGCCTGGCCGAGGAGGTGATCGTCCCAAAGGGCCACCCCCTCAACCCGATGGACAGGTCCGAGGTGGAGTTGAAGTTCGACGGCCTCGTGGGACGGTATATGCCGAAGGGCCGCAGACGCGCCCTGCTCTCGGCCCTGTGGGGGCTCGACCTTGTGAAGGAGACAGAGGACTTGCTCCCGCTGCTGGAGGTCGCGTGAGCGACGGCGACTGCGAGTGTGGCCTCTTCTCTCCCCCGAGCCGAACCTATGCCTCGAGCTCAGAGTTCCTTGCAGGCGGCCCTGCAGCACCCTGACTCCGGCCCGGCGCTCTAGAGCTCCCGGAACCAAGACCGGGGAACCGATATATCGCCCTTCTCCGTGAAGCGGAGTGGGAGACATCAAGACAGAGGAGGAAGCATGCGTAGACTCCTGGTCCCCTACGTGTTCACGGCCTTTGGGATGTTCCTGTTTTGGTTCATGGCCGCCTACGGCTTCTCCAGGGGCGGCATCCTGGCAAATCAGACTGCGGACTGGTTGTACCGCCACCTGGCGCTGCAGCATGGCTCAAGGGGCGCAGGGCCGTCGGGCTTCGCGGGGTTCGCCCTCTCGGTGGGCGGGTTCTGCTTCATGAGGTGGAATAAGGGTGTCAGAGTGGCTACGGCCGAGGCTCTGTCTCTCTTCGCCGCCCCGGTCGCCGTGGCCTATGAGCTAGGCATATGGCTCTACGTCCCGTGGTTCCTCTCGTACCAGGTGACCAATCTCATGGCCTGGTCCGTGACCGGGGTCCCTCTCTTCGACAACGCGACCCTTCTGCTAGGTTCGTTCCTGGTGATGACGGTCGGCGTCGTCTGGAAACTCGACAGCCGCCTGGAGCATTCGAGGTTCCGGAACGTTGCGCTCGCGGCCTCGATTCTGACCGCGTCTGCGGCCTTCGTCGTAATCATCCTCGCTCTTTCGAAAGTGTACGTGACCCCTCCGATCGCCTAGGGTGCCCTTGACCATGAACGAGCCGGTATCCGATGAGGTCTGGATGTTCAGAGCGATTCTGGTCTCGGTCTGGGCGGTCTTGGGACTGGTCGCTGTGGCCGAACTCATCGGGCTCTCGGAGTATCATCTCGTTCGCGTCGCGCCTGTCGCGGCCGGCGTCGCCCTTCCGGCCGGCTCCTTGATTCTTGCACTGAAGTGGCCGACGAACAGACTTTGCGCCGTGATGTCCGTGCTCCTGCTGGCTGCGGCCGTCTGGAGCTGTGCCGTGGGGGTCACAGCGCCTCTCCATCATATGATCGCGTGCCCGCCCGCCCCCCACATTGGGCCAGGTCCTGAGGAGACGATGACGACATGTCTGAAGACCCCACCCCTGCCGCCCCCGAACGGAGTGCCTTGATTCGGGCGCGGTCGGTTCGAGAGCCCCTCCGCACCGGAACGCTCTAATCTCTTCATCCAAAGGCGCGCCCCCATGAGGCTCGCCCTCGGATTCAACCCAGTCATGAGCGTGGCCGACGCCGCGAAGACCGCATCCCTCGCGGAGTCCATGGGGTACGAGTCGATGTGGATGCACGAGAGCCTCTTCCAGCGCGACGTGGTCACCTACATCTCGGCCATGGCGGGCGCCACGAGGACGATAGGCCTCGGCTCAGGCGTGATGAATACGTTCACGAGGCACCCGGTCACCGCGGCCGCGACCTTCGCGAGCCTGTCAGAGTTGTCCGGCGGGAGGGTGACGTTCGGGCTGGGGCTCGGGAGCTTCCCGACCATCCCGCTCATCGGGCACCAGATCTTCCCCGTCCAGAAGACGCGGCCCCTGGAACGGATCAAGGAGTACGTCGCGGTGGTGAAGATGGTGTGGGAGGGAGGGAAGGTCGACTTCGACGGCGAGTTCTTCCACGTCCACAACCTGACGCTCGGCTTCAAGCCCGACGCGCGGATACCGCTGTACATCGCGTCGCTGTCTCCGAGGACCCAGGCCTTCGCGGCCTCCGTCGCGGATGGCGTCATTCTATCCCCCGCCCTGAGCACCCGCGAGGTGACTGCCAAGATGGTGAGGAACGTGGAGGCTGGGGAGGCGAAGGCCGGGAGGAAGGTCGTGAGGGCGTCCTACATGATGACGTCGGTCGATGCGGACCCGGCCAAGGCAGCCCAGGCTGTCCGCGACTACTACTTCTTCGTCTACCAGCTCTCCGAGGTCGTCGACCCCGCCTCGCTCGAGCCCTACGGGATACGCGAGGAGCAGCTCGCGCCCCTCAAGGCCGCGTGGAGGAAGGGCGACGTCGCAGAGGCGAAGCGGCTGGTCCCGGAAAGCGCCATCGAGGCCCTCACGGTCACCGGGGACGGCGACCACGCGAAGGCGAGGCTGAAGGAGTACGAGAAGTCTGGCGTGACGCTTCCCATCGCAATGCCCATAGGCAACGTCCGGTACGCGATCGAAGAGCTCTCGCCTAAAGCCTAGAAGTAGCGGAGGGCGATGGCCAGGACGAACGCGGCCATGTACGCCAGGGCGAACTTCAGGGCCAGCGCGGCGGTCCTGGGGTCGGCGTCGACCGGGACGTCCCCCGAGAACATCCTCCTGAGCCCGTACGCCTCCGGCGCAGTCACGAAGACAAGCAGAGCCCACACAGGGAGGGCCGAGACAGCCACGCCGGCGGCGACCAGGGCATAGGCGAGGACCAGCATCGCCTCGTAGAGCCTAGCCGCCCTCGTCTTGCCAATTACCACGGCCAGCGTCCTCGTGCCGACCGACCCGTCGTACTCGATGTCCCGGATGTTGTTGGCGAGGAGGACCAGGCCCACGAGCACGCCTATCGGCGCCGCCGCCTCGAGCGGATACAGAGAAAGCGACCTCGTCTGGGCGAGATAGGCGCCCAGAGGCACGAGGAGCCCCCACATCGCGAAGACAGTCAGCTCGCCGAGCGCCCTCTTCTTCAGGACGAACGGGTCGGCGGTGTAGAAGACGCTACCTGCTACGCCCGCGCCTACGAGCACGAGGACGAGCGGACTCGTCGCGTAAGCCAGGTACGCCGCCGCGAGCAGGGTGGCGAGATAGAGGGCGACGGAGAGCCCCAGCGTCGAAGACGGCGGCCACTGCCCGAACGCAGCGGGGTGTGGCCGGTACTTGGTGGTCGGCGCCCCGACCTTGTCGACCCCGTGCTTGACGTCGTAGTAGTCGTTGAGGACGTTCGCAGCCGCGTGGAACGCGACCATCCCGGCGAGGACCACGGCGTAGATGATAGGGCTAAACTTCCCAGCCAGGGCGGCGAGCAGGGTACCCAGCGTCACGGACGAAAAGGTCATGCTGAATGACCAGGGCCTCGTCGAGAGGAACGCGGCCCTAGCGTCCAAGGGGGGCACCTCCTCGAGGCACGCCGCCCGGCGGCGCGCGGCCGCATTTAACGGTGAGTCGCCGGCCGCCGCCCACCATAGGGCTTTAACCCGAACCCCTCGACCGAGGCCCGTTGCGCAGGGGAGTCAGGCTCGCCGCAGGTCTGGCTGCCGTGCTCGCGTCGATGGTCACGCTGTTCGTCGCTCCTCAGGCGGACTTCGTGCCCTTGACCTTCCTTGCCACCTCGTGCATGATAGCGGCCGCCCTGGCCGTCGGGGGGTACTCCAAGCTCTTCAGGCCGAGCGCGCGCTCGCTGGCCTTGGGCCTCGCGTCGGCCGTCGTCCTGTACGCGCTGTTCTACGCCGGCTCGCTCGGGGTAAGCGCCTTCCACCCCTTCGGCATCAGTCCCTCGGCCGAGACGTCCATCTACTCCCTGATCGTGTCGCCCTCGAACCCGAGGTACCTGCAGGTGGCGGTCCTGCTGTTCGACGCCCTAGGCTACGAGTCTTTCTTCAGGGGGGTCCTGCAGAAGGAAGCTACGCGCCGCCTGGGGGCGGCCGCGCCCTTCGCGGTGGCGGCCGGCGACGCCCTCGTCCACGTGCTCAGCTTCAACCTTCTCTGGGTCGTCACGACGTTCATCGCGGACTCCGTGTGGGGCGTGGTGTATCTCCGCACCAAGGACCTGACGTCCAGCTTCGCCAGCCACTTTCTCTGGGACGTCGTGATCTTCATCCTGTTTCCCATAAGATAGCGTTAGTAGTGGCGGCAGGGCGCCGTCTCTTCGGGCAGAACGAGGCGTTCGCGTCAGGAGAATTATATTCGCGGGCCCGCATCATCTCGGTGATGACCGTCGACGAGAAGGGGCGGCGGAGGGCCCGGCCATCGATGGCGGTGGTCGCATTCGTCGCAATCTCGCTGGTGACGGCCGCAGCCGTGGCCATCGTTCCCGCGCCCCAGGCTGGGACGCAGTCGTGCGCCCAGCCGGCCTATCTTGTAAGACTGGCGGACGAGGTCGAGCTCAGCCAGAAGTTTGTGTCTCAGGAGCACGGACTGACGTATGTGCTGGTCTCAGGCGACAACCAGAGCGCTACGACGGGGCAGATCGATGGGAGGCCATACTACTCTCCGCCGGCGACGCAACTTGAATTCCTCTCGTATGCCGACGGCCCGGCAGGTGACTGCCAGTTGGGGCGAGGGACTCGGGGCGTGGTGGGAGCCCTGTGGGTCCAGGTGCCGCTCTTCTCGAACGGGACGTACGACATCGACAACGCCTCCACCTACTTCACCCCTGGCGTCTTTCCCAACGGGACCAGCGCAGCCTCCTGACGTTGGGCGCGCGAGGCCACGAACGGAGAGACGCGGCAATGCGCCCGATGGTGGCGTCAACGAGGTCCAGGGTGTTCGGCGCGCAAAACCGATATCTATGCAGGGCTGGGTGGGGTCC
>JASHUU010000069.1 GCA_030039795.1 Nitrososphaerales archaeon
CATCTCAAAATGAGATTCAACGCCTGTATCTGGACTGTATCGCATATGGAGGAAGGAGCACGCTAGACGCCATCGCAATCGAGATGCTGCACGGGGAAGACCTGGATTCAAGGGTCCGAGGCCTCTTCAAGTCAGAAGATGTGTTGAAGGTGAAAGAAGAGCTGACCCTCCATGAACCTAGAGCAGGAAGCAGTTAGAATCACCGAAGAACTAGGGAAGGCTGTCTTCATTGGAGCGCTCGCCGTGAACCACTACACGAAGTTCAGGGAGACCAAGGACAGTGAAAGGACCGCTCTAGGAGTCGAGGGACAGCAGCTTCTTGCGAAGGGCCGAGTTGACCTCGAGGCGCTCCAGCGTCCTCCTGAAGGTCATCTCTCCCTCCTTGTACCTCTCTCCCGACAGGAACCTGCGAGCCTCGCGCTCGTCCTCCACCCCGCACCTCGCGGTCGCCGAGTCCACCTGCCCAAGAAGGAACCCCATCCCAAACGACTCGCGCAGGTAGTCGTAGTGGCCCCGCAGCCATTTCAAGACCACCGACCTCGCGTGCGGGTTCACGGAGGCGCTGCCGACGGCGTACGCCACGTCAGACCTGCTGACCCTCCCGCTCACCGACAGGTCGAGCGCCCTTTCCACCAGGGAGCTGTCCGTGGACACGGTGAGGGCGCGAAAGATCCTGACCCTCTCGGTTTCCTTCGTCTCCCTCTTGGCCATGTCGAAGAGCGCCTCGAAGCCGCTCGCCCCCGCGGAGACTGCGTATGATATCGCGACGGCCGACTTCAGGTTAGGCTCGACCGACTCGTAGTGCTCGAACCGAGGCGCCAGCTTGCCCGCGAACCCTGCTTCCGTCCTGGCGAGCATGATGGTCACCGCCTCCCTCACCTCGCTCACGCTTTCGTCCTCGTCGCTCCTAGCCTGGAGGCCTAGAATCCTGAGCTGCCCTTCGTAAAAGTCAGAATACCCGCGGCGCACGATCTTCGCCTCGTCGGCGATGGCTCTGAGCTCGACGAGCTGGTCGACTATCGTCTGCGTCGTCAGCGCGTCTGCGAGGTGGCCGGCTTTGCGGACGAACCTGAAGTATAGGGCTGGGTCGACCCTCCCGGCCTTCATGAAGAGGTACAGGTCGTTCACGATGCCGGCCCTGTCGTGCGAGTGCAGGCCTGCGAAGTCGGCCGCTATCCGGTCGTACATCTCCGAGTCGTAGAGGACGCTGTAGAACCCGGTCCGGCCTGGGTTGACGAGCAGCCCGGCGGGCGACTTTGACTTCACCGACCCCACCCTGCGCTCGAGGAGCAGCTTCTGGAGCTTGCCATCGTTGATCATGGTCAGCGGGACGGGCCAGAAGCCTTTCGCATCCCTGCCCCGATAGGTGAACCTCTCCTGGGTGAACCTGACCTCCCCCTTCGAGCAGGTCGCGCGGACGACCGGGAAGCCCGGCTTCGTAGTCCAAGCCTGCGCCAGCCTCGAGATCGGGCGGCCCGAAGCCCTCTGCAACGACTCCCAGAGGTCCTCCCCTTCCGCGTTGGAGTAGCCGAACTTCTTCAGGTAGGCCGACACGCCCTGCCTGAATTTGTCCTCTCCGACATAGGACTCGATCATCCTGAGCACCGACGCCCCTTTCCCGTAGCTGATGTTGTCGAATATGCCCTCGACCTCCTCGACGCTCCTGACCTTCACTTGTATGGGGTGCGTCCCGGCGAGCGCGTCAGCGCTCAGCGCGGGGAACGTGCTGGTGCGCAGGAAGTCCCTCCAGTTCTCCCACTCCGGGTGCAGCTTCTCGAGCATCATGTTGTCCATGAAGCTGGCGAAGCTCTCGTTGAGCCAGAGGTCGTCCCACCATTTCATGGTGACCAGGTCGCCGAACCACTGGTGCGCGATCTCGTGCGCGGTCACGTGGGCGACGGCCCTGAGGTCCGTCGTAGAGGAGCTCGAGTCAGCCAGGACGAGCCTCTCTCTGTACGTGATCGCTCCCCAGTTCTCCATGGCGCCCGCCCTGTACTCGGGGAGAGCGACCAGGTGCAGCTTCCGGAGAGGATACCTTATGCCGAAGTAGCGCCCGTAGCCCCGGAGAACTTCGGAGGCGACCCCTAAGACGTACTCGGCCCCGGTGGACAGACCGGGCCTCGACGCGACGATTATGTCTACGCCGTCAGACTTCCTCTTCCTTTCTTCATACGGCCCGACGCCGAGGAACAAGAGGTACGTGGACATTCTTGGGGTCGGCTCGAAGGTGAACCTCGTCTTCTTCCCCATGCCCTCCTTGGTGGCGACCTGGGTGTTGGATATCACCGAAAGACCGGTCTGCGTGGTCACTGCCAGGTTGAAGACCGCCTTGTAGGCTGGCTCGTCCTTGCATGGGAAGAACGTCCTCGCGCGCGCCGGCTCGAAGTCCGTCGCCAGGACGTAGTCCTTCCCGTACTTCGACTTGTAAAGCCCCATGACGGTGTTGTCGTCGACCTGCTTGACGAATCTCACTCTGACCACAGACGGGGCCTTGGGGACCCGGGAGATGCGGAGCACGTCGTCTGCGGCCCTGAAACCGGTCTTCGCTCCGTTGACTTCGACGCTTTGTATCTTCATCGTCTCGGCGTTCAAGACAAGCGGGTTCTCTGACCCTTTTACCCGGATGTCCACCGTCCCTTTGACGAGAGCGCGATAGAAGTCGACGTCCAGGTCCATTGAATAAGACTCGATCTGCACGCGAGTCGCCTGTGCAGGCCGCGGTGCTGGCCGAGTTAAGGGTTGGGCTGGTCCCGAAGGGGCCGCCGCCGGAGGCAATCTTCAGCGCAAGAGACGGCTGAGGCTCTAGGACCATGCCCGCTCCCCAGTTAATAGGGGACCGTGGTCTCTCTGCTCCGCCGTTGAAATTCTGCACCAGGTGCGGCGCGCGCCTGCCGCGTCAGCTGGGTCGGCCTGCGCGATTTTGCGCGAAGTGCGGCGCCCCCCTGGAAGAGCAAAGGAAGCCGGGCCTTGTCGACGGCTTCCCCTTCAGGACCATGAGGCCCCGCCAGAAGGAGGTCCTCGAAGACCTCGAGAAGGCCCTGGCCCAGTCCAAGAAGTTCATAATCCTCGAGGCGCCCGTCGGCTTCGGCAAGTCAGCGGTGGCGGCCGCGCTCTCCAACTATCTCGGGTCTGCGTACCTTCTCACGTCGACCAAGCAGCTCCAGGACCAGTACTCCGCCGACTTTGGGTTCTCTGTCGTCTTCGGCAAGGGCAACTTCACCTGCCTCGTCCCCACCTCGGCGGGGAAGAGCGTCCCCTGCAGCCAAGGAAGGTGCCAGGCGGACTGGAAGCTCTCGGACTGCCCCCACTACCTGACCTTCGAGGAGTACGACGCCCACAAACTGCGCGCCTGCAAGAGGGATGCGAAGTGCGAGCACCTGGAAGACGGCAAGCTCTGTTACTACTACGAGCAGAAGTGGGACGCCTTCATGGCCCCCGTGAC
>JASHUU010000010.1 GCA_030039795.1 Nitrososphaerales archaeon
CTGGGAGCCTGCCGGCGTTCAGGTAGTCGGGGTGGACGGCTTCGAGCGGCCAGCGCCCGTCCTTCCGCCTCTTCTTCCTCAGGAGGTCGAGGGCGTCGCCTGCCCTCGGGTCGTCCCCTTTGCCGAGCGCGGTGACGAACTCGAGGCCGACGAGCAGGTCGTAGTAGTAGTGGTATGGAAAGTGGAGCCGATACCACGGGTCGTACCGGCCGCCCTGCCTGAGGAGGCGGCGTTCCAGGTAGAACTCGAGCCCCCTGTCGACCGCGTCCTTCATCCCCTTGGCCCACTTCTGGCGGGGATACGCCGCGAAGGCGCTCATGCCCTCCCATCCGTCGATGACCCCGTTCCTCCCCCAGCAGTGCCAGCCCCCGTTGGGCTTCTGGTTCTTGACCAGCCAGGCGAAGGCGCTCCTCACCTTGGGGTCGTCGGCGTAGCCGAAGTTGATCAGGGCCCTGGCGGTGTTCCCGACGAGGCAGAGCTCGCTCTTCTCTCCCCCGCCGCAGTCGAACCCTCCGTCCGGCTTGGCGAACGCGTCGCGCCACATCTCGGCCGACTCGGCCACCCAGGGCAGCTCCCTGGTGACGCCCAGGTCGGAGAGCGCGAGGAGCATCCAGTTGGTCGACAGATACTTCGGCCGGTAGAGGTCCTCCTTCCCGACCCAGTACCCGCCCGGCTGGCGCCCGCCCAGCACCTTCTTGACCCATCCCCTGGAAGGGATCTCCCTCCGCGCCCTGGAGAGGTCGCCGCCCCTGACGTCCAGAAGGTCGCGCATCGCCAGGTATCTGACGGCCGGCTGGTCCGGCTCGGTCAGCCACTCCATCACGCCCTTCATGTAGGCTGGGAGAGCGGTCGGACGTATTTAATCGCAGGCCGCGGTTTCGTCAGTCCTGGGGACGGTACTTCGGCCCCTCGACGACGGTCTCGTCTTCGACCTTGCCTTTGAGGGCCCGGGTGAGGTCGCCCTGCGAGAGATAGCCCGCGAGCCTGCCCTCCTTGTCGACGACGACCAGGAAGGACACCCCGCGAAGCGTCATGGTCCTGAGACCCTCGTATGCGAACTCGTCCTCGAGTATCCTCTCGAAGGCCCCCGTACAGGCGTCCCCGACCCTGGACGCGGGCGAGACCGAGGCAGCCGCGTACGCCTGGTCCCTGTCTATGACTCCCACTGGGCGGCCGTCCTGCACGACCACGACCCTCTTCCTCAGCCTGAACGGGTGGTCGCGGCTGGACATCAGCTTGGAGAGCTCCCCGACCGTGGAATCCGCCTCGACCGCCGACGCGGGCGTGGACATGACTGACCCGACCCTGACCTGCCGCAGCGGGTTGTACTCGTAGTAGTTCCTGACCCTCAGGCCCCTTCCCGCCAGCCTCTCGGTCATTATCGACTCGTCCATCAGCGCCTCGCCCACGAGCTCCGCGATGACGACGGTGATCACGACGGGGAGGACCCCCTGGTAGTCCTTCGTCACCTCGAGCGCGAAGACTATGGAAGTGAAGGGCGCGCGGGAGGCCGTCCCGAAGACCGCCGCCATGCCGGCGACAGCGAAGACGGCGGGGACCACGCCCAGCGCGGAGTACGCCGACACGGCCCACACCCCGAAGAGGTAGCCTGTGGCCGCCCCGATCAGGAACATGGGCGCGAGGGTCCCTCCCGAGGTCTGGGACCCCATCGCGAGGAGCCAAGCGATCGCCTTCGCGACGAGGATGAGAGCGACCAGTTCGATGACGAACTGGCCGTCGAGGACGCCCGTGATCACGTTGTACCCTACGCCCAGCACCTGGGGGACTGCGAGCCCGACCACGCCGACGGCCAGGCCCCCGACCATGGGGAGCCACGGTTGACCGAGCCGTGCCTTCCCGAGAAGCCCCTCGGTCTTGTACAGGCCCCGTGACAGCACGGAGCCGAGCACCCCGCATATGAGGCCGAGGCAGACGTAGAACGGCAGCGAGTTGAGCCCGCCGAAGGCGTACGCCGGGGTCTGGAAGAGCGGCTGAGGAGATATCAGGTAGATGTGCATCCACGCCCCGATGGCGGACGCTATGGCTACGGGGACGAGCGACTTCGCCCTGAACTCGAAGAGCAGCAGCTCGATCGCAAGCAGTATGGCCGCGATGGGGGTCCCGAAGACCGCCGCCATCCCCGCGGCCGCCCCCGAGGCGAGCAGGATCTTCCTCTCCGACCCTGTCATCGCTACCAGCTGGCCGACGAAGGAGCCGAACGCCCCCCCGGTCTGGATGATCGGCCCCTCCGCCCCGAAGGGCTGCCCGGTCCCTATGGTCACGGCGGCGGACACCGCCTTGAGCACTCCGACCTTCGGCTCGATCTTGCTCCGGTTGAGCAGGACTGACTCCATGGTCTCAGGGATTCCGTGGCCGACGATCTTGGTCGAGCCGAACTTGATCATGAGGCCGGCCACTAGGCCGCCTGCCGCGGGGACCAGGATAGCCAGGAGGCCGAGGTGGTTGAACTCCGGCGACGCGAAGGAGAAGTTCAGCTCGCCGTAGTAGAACAGGTTGGTGATGAACCCTATCAGGTGATACAGGGCGAACGCGATGAACCCGGCGGCGACCCCGATGCCTCCGGCGATGAGGGTGAGGAGGCCGACTCTTGCCTCTTCCCTCTCCAGAACTGTCCTCTTCGCGGCGTGCGTGGCGCTACCCTCGGGCGGACCGAGAGGGGCGCAGGTCACGCGGGCACTGCGCCTCAGAGACGGCGGCAGAGACCGCTCTCAAAGCCCGTTCGTGCGACTGACGCCCTCCCCTCGTGATAAGAGTTCAACCTAACACTCGTTAGGCCCCGGTCCTCTCCTCCAGCTAGGGCTTTAAGCGGACCAGCCTGCAGGCGGGGCGAGGATGGAGCTCCTTGAGGCGTCGATAAGGGCGAAGGGCCACCAGCGGTGGATCGAGACCATCACCCGGGACAGCCGCGCGAAGCTCAGGATACTCCGCTCAAAGCGCGCGCCGGGGCGGGACCAGGTGCTGGAGCTCATCGAGGTGACCGTTGACAAGGACCTCAGGAAGAGCCTGCTCAGAGACATCAGCTCCGACCCCGAGGTCAAGGAGCTGGCCATAGTGGGCTCGAGCCGCGGCAGGGTCGTGGGCCTGATAAGGGCGAAGGGCATCATAATGAGACGCATAGCCGACTCGGACTGTTTCCTGGTCTACGCCTCGAACGCGCGGGGGAGGGAGCTCGAGTGGAGGGTGGTCGGGACCGAGAAGTCCCTCAGAGGTCTGCTCAAGAGCCTCACCAAGACGGGGGTGAAGTACCAGGTCGTCGAGATGTCCCAGGTCAAGCCAAGACGAGGCCTGACACCGAGACGGGAGTGGCTCCTCCGCACGGCGTTCGAGAGAGGGTACTTCGACTATCCCAAGGGGACGCATGTGAGGGCGCTCGCGAGAGAGCTCGGGGTCTCCGCTCCGACCCTCTTCGAGGCCCTGAAGAAGGCGCAGAGGAAGGTGCTCGAGGAGTACTTCCACGCCACCCAGGTCTACCCCGGCTCGTAGAGGTCCATCACTTGTGGCGGGATTGAGTAGTTGATGAAGGGATAGTGCAGGACATAGTACTCGTAGAGGATGACGGCTATCACGGCCACGACAACGATCGCGACCAAAATCGCGATAATCGTGCCCCCTCTCTTGTGCACAGGGGAGTTGTCTGCAGAGCTGTCCTTATTCAGAGCATTCATGTTGTGTGTTGGCCGGGCTAATAACCACATCGAGACTGGCAAGAGCTCCGCATGCCCTCGTGCGTGGACATGGTCTACCTCTGCAGTTGATGACCCGGATGCGGACGACAGACTGTGTATATTACACGCCACTTCAGTCAGTCAGAACAGATTTGTTGAAGTTATTGAGCCGGTCAGGCCACAGGCCACAGGCCCCCGCACTCTTCGCGCGGCAGCGCCTCCACCGCTGGAACCATCGACAGAAACGAGACCACCATCGTTAACGGGCTGCCAGAACTATAGCTGGGCGCTCTCCGCCGAAGCGGGTAGGTCAGCCAAGTTGTTTCTCGGGCATGAACGACAGTCGCGTGAATGAGATCAGAAGAAGTACGCCCAAGGCCGCGGTCATTGCAAGGACGTTCTGGTTGCTGAAGAGCAACGCCCCGAACAGCTTCACTCGCAGGTGGGTTATCACCTGGGCTGACATATCCGTCGGAAAGAAGACCACGAGAGAGGACTCCAAGAACAAGACCCCCGGAACCGCAAGAATAGCCAGGGAGTTTCTGAAGCTCCTTAGCCAGCCAAAGTTGGAAGACGCGAGAGCAAGGACCAAGAATAGAACGGCGTCAGCCATTGCACATGCGGCCAAGTAACCCCCTTGGAGAGTTACGTTTCGCCCATATGTCCACCTAACGAGACCAAAGAGAAAGCTGGACTCGGATGAAGCTGACGACCAGTACGTCGGAAGCCCGGGAATTGCCCTTGGGTTTGTTATGACGAAGACCAGATACAGACTGAAAGCCGAAACTGATGCAAGAAAGAGCGCAAGTCTTGCCGATGCGGAAAGTACTCCCGAGGCTCTCTGAGTCGCGCAAGCAAATAGAACGAAGCCGACTGATGCACATAGAAGTGCAGCCGCGGTTATTACATGGCCCTGAAACCTCGTGAACGAGAGCACGGCGTTGTCGTACTTTTCGATGGAAAACGCGATAAGCGAGTTGTCCCCAGTCCCCGAAGACGGGGGGAGGTGCGGAGGATTGGGAGGAAAGCTACTGACCTCCTTTAACGATAGACATCTTTGCCACGCCGCCAGCCCCGTCAGTCCCGTCACGACGGCGACTAGGCTTGCAGTCCTTGGCTTGCGAGTGGCTAGAACCGTCTTGCATCTTCGTGCAATCCCTGCAAGGGACTCAGCACGAGTCAATCCTATAGGCTCCCGTGGGTGTTAGGTTTTCTGCCTGTTCGCACAGGAGTTCTCCAAGCATGGCACACCAACTACGACTGCGAGAGTCATCATGGACACGACCGTCCCCAACCAGATGCGCCCTCCGCGATCTCATCGGCTCCCGAACTCCTATGACGTGAGCGCCAGGTAGGCGAACCTGCGAACCCGCGCTCTCAATGGCTGACCAACTGACCACGACTCTGGTGAGCGACCTCGCACCATTGGCGTGTCTACACGCACTCAGTCCAGACTCGAACGTCATGCCCTCCCGCTGACTGTTCTCCTTCTCATCTCCTTTTAAATCTGAAAGTGCAGGAGCGAGCCGCCTATCGGCGTAAGGTTACATCTTCCTGAAGGGAGTCAAGCATGACGATGAATCGGAACGGCAAGGTCGTTGTCGCCGCCATAGTCTCCCTTTCTGTCGTCGGGCTGTTCCTTCTGGCTCCCGTCATCTACATTCCCGCAGCCATTGCGCCCGGTTGCGGCTTTTGCCTTAATGGTCCCCACGCACACTACGACTCAGTCGGCATGTTCTATCTTCGTTGCGGCGGTTACTACTATCCCTCGTTCCCGCCCATGAAGGCTTACTATTTCGCCTGCTAGCGCGTGGGCAATCGGCATCCCGCCTAGCCGCCTACTCTAGACTCAGGTAGAGGAAGACCGTGTACGCCACGATCGTGAAGGCGTCCGCGTAGAGCATGTACGTCGTCTGGGCTTGAGGAAACGGCCCGACGTGCCCGAGAAGCAGGGGGTACTGGATTATGGACTCGACCAAGAGCGCGAGGAGCACCACCGTGATGCCGAGCGAGAACCTCGCCCTCGTCTGCCAGTACATCCTGGCGTAGATCACAGCCAGCGCCACCAGAAGGGCTATGCTCACTGTCGAGAGCACGTTGTGGAGTATCAGCTGTTCCCTGAACCACTCGGGGAGCGGGACGTGCACCTCGAACGGGCCGAGCAGTATGTACGACGGCGTGTCATATGAGACGAGGACGCCGACGAGGAGCCCGACCAAGAGGACTATCGGGACCCACAGCCTCGTCTGCCCTCTCTTCGTCTCCTTGGCCGCGGGCTCGGACGCGGGAACAGGAGCGGGCGCGGGCGTCGGGGTAGGCGGCTCCACGGTCACTTCACTCCCCTCCTGTTGGCCTTTTGAAGGATTGCCAGCAGCGTCTCCCAGTGGGACTCCATCGAGTCCGAGAGGAAGTAGAGCTTCCCATACGAGTTTCCTTCGGTGACCACTATCCTGTTCTGCGCGAGGACCTTCAGGTGGTGCCTCACCGTGGTGTAGTCGAGCTTGAGCTTCACCGAGAGCTGCTGGGCGTTGCTCGGCTCCTCCCTTATCGCGAGCAGTACTATCGCCCTCGTCTTAGCTCCCGCGCTGCCGGCGAACAGCCACCACAGCAGGCGCTCGAAGGCGTCCAACCTGCTCTCGCCTTCCGATTCTGGACGCAATAACACTATCGTCTTGCTCCGGGACAGGGCCCTTGAAAGGAGCGCCAGCCCGGGACCGGAGACCGAGGCTTTGGTTGGCATCCCTCGCACTCTCTGCTAAGCAGGGAGTGCCCCCAGCACGACCTCTACGGTCATGGGGGTGCCGGACCTGATGATCCCGAGTTCTACCGTCTGCCCCGCGACGGTGTACTCCGCCAGGTAGCTCCCGAGCGCGTCCGTGTCTACGACTCTGATCCCGTTGATCGACACTATGATGTCGCCTCCCACGAGGTACGAGTAGCCGTCTATGGTCGAGTTAGAGGTGCCGCCCCTGATCCCCGCCTTGGCCGCCGGCCCCCCGCTCGTGACGGTCTCGACGAGCACGCCGTACGTGACGTTCGACCCCATCGCCTGGGCGAGCTGGTACGTCATGTCCACCCCTGTTAGCTCGAGCGTCGAGTGGAGGTCGTACCCCCCGGTGGCTATCAGGCTCGGGAGCTCCTTCTCTATCGTGCTGGAGGGTATGGCGAAGCCGAGCCCATCAGAGTCGCTCACGGTGGCGGTCGTGATGCCCACGACCTCGCCGTCGACGTTGAGGAGCGGGCCCCCGGAGTTCCCGGGGTTGATGGGCGCGCTGAACTGTATGACGTTGGATATCGTCGGCTCGGCGGGCGTGTCCTCTGTTATGGTCCTCCCCACCTGGCTGACTATCCCGAACGTCATCGAGCCGGAGAGCCCGAACGGGCTGCCGATGGCGTACACGGGTTCGCCCACGGTCGCCGACGTCGTGGAGTTCACTATGGTCAACGGGCGGAACTCGGAAGAAGGCGCGTCGACGGTGAGGACCGCGAGGTCGCTGTACTCGTCAGTCCCGATGACCTTCGCAGGGTAAGAGTTCCCGTCAGAAAAGGTGGCGGTTATGTTGGAGACGCCGTCCACGACGTGATAGTTCGTGACGATGTACGGCGAGCCCTGGTAGCTCGTGACGAAGCCGGAGCCCTGTATGAGCTCCACCTCGGTGTACTCGCCGAAGAACGAGTTCTCCACTATCAGCTCGTCTCCTTGGATCGTGACCACGCTGGGGCTCGCGTATGAGTAGAGCGCCTCGGAGCTCAGGCCCGATGCGTTCGGGCCGGAGCCGGTGGTGGTGCTGTTCGTCTGGGCGAGCTCCGCCTGCAGGGCGGAGTTCTCTCCGCTCAGGCTGGAGACCTCCCCTTCGAGCGTCTTGACCTCGGACGCGAGCGACCCGCCGTTCTGCGCGACGGTGCTCTCATAGTAGACGAGCGTGCCTGAGACTATCAGAATCGCGACCACCGCCGCTATGAGCTTGCCGGTCGTCCCGCTTCCCTTCGTCGTCTCCATGTGCATCAGCGCCCTCCCGACGTATTTAGCGGATTTCCGGGATTGTTCCGAAATCCGTAACGAATCGGCGCAACGCGCAGGGGTTCTACCGAGCCGCGCGCAACGTGAGACTTGAGTCGAGGGACGTCTACTGGTCTCGTTCGCCCTCGCTCAGCCAATCTGTGTCGGGCAACAAGGACTAGCCGGAGCGGGAGGAACGCTTTCGCGACCAAACGTGGGAGATCCCCCAAATCGTAGCACTGCAGGAGAGGAGAACTATCCCAAACCAGAGGATGGCGGTTCCGAGGTTACTTTGGCCGAAAAGCACGGGGGATAGCGGCGCCAGCGCGCAGACTAGCAGAGAGAGGGCCGCCAGCCGCGCCCAGAAACCTTCGCTCGGCAACCAAGAGAGCCCAGAAGAGATGGACGGCGTAGTCATCGAAGCGTCTATAGGGCTTGGTCGGAGCGTCTGTCTCCTGATAAGAACATAACCGGCTAGCGCGCTTAGAGTCGGCGGCAGCCACCAAGTCAGATACAACGCAGGCGGATAGGATGCTCCTCTAAGTGTCATAAGGGGCAGCCATGTCAGGTACACGAGGACTTCGATCGATATGAAGCCCAGGAAGCTTCTCCCTCTGACTCTCCGGTTCACGAACATCGTCAACGCGAGTGGTGCAAGGAGAGAAAGCAGCCCGATTACGACTACCAGAAGTGCCAACGGTGACAGGTCACTACTGTTCCCATAGCCGAGTACTCCGGTACTGCCGAGTCCGGTTAGTACTGACCACAGAACGGCAGGCGAGTCTATGAGGGCCAAGGTCACTCCGGCCGACGCTCTCTTCACTATGGCAAGTGTTGTCCGGTACGAAATAACCGTTCGCGCACGCCCAACTGACGGATGCTCTTGGACAGCGGCGCCTGCGCGTCTGATCCCAGGCCTACATCCTCCACTGTCAGAGTCTGCCACACGCAAAGTTGGAAAGGCGTACAGTCCGACGACCGCTCTCAGTCTGCCTCTGCCACAGCCTCTCGAAACATCCTTTGCCTTCCGTTCAGGACCTGTGCAGTGCCTCGACTGGGGTGAGCCTCGACGCCCTCCAGGCCGGGAGGATCCCGCCTATCGTGCCCACCGCCGCGGCTATCACGATCGCGATCAGGACCAACTCGGGAGTGATCACGGGCGTGATGGACAGCGTGGTGCTCGCCGTCGAAGCCCCGGGGAAGGAGCCCCCGCCGAACGAGGTGGCAGACGTAGGTGCGCCCGCTGAGACCTTGCTGCTGCCCCTTCCGAAGCCGAAGCTCCCGAAGCCGAGCGTGCCACTGAGGGCGGAGATCACCACGAACGAGAGCCCGGCACCGACCCCCGCTCCCACCACCCCGCCTATGAGACCGGTGATTCCGGCCTCCGCGATGAACATCATCATGATGCTCTTGCTGCTCGCCCCAAGAGACTTCAGGACGCCGATCTCTGTCGTGCGCTCGAGGACCGAAGTGAGCATGGTGGTCATTATGCCGACGAACGCGACGAATACGGAGGTGCCCGCCACCGCCTCCAAGAGGGTCGTCGTGCCCGATGAGATGGACTCTACTGTAGACGTGAGGGAGGTCACGGTAGTCGCCGAGATGTCGCTCCCGAATTGGTCCGTCAGCTCGGTGGTCACCGCGGTGACCGCCTTGGCGCTGGAGGCTACCACTACGACTCCACTGTATGCCGAGGAGTCTAGGAGCTCCTGTCCGACTATGGGCTGGACGAATATCGACTGGTCCGGGTTGAGCAGGAAGCTCTCACCGAAGGAGTTCAGGACGCCCGTCACTACGAACGACCTGTCGGTCCCGCTGCTTGAGCCCCCTCCCCCAGGGGAGCCGCTGAGCGAGAACGACCCGGAAGTCGAGAACGAGACTCTCGCCCCCGACGACCGGATGTCGGAGACGGCCAAGACCTCGTTGACGGTGATGTTCTCGGCCCCGGTGATGTCAGGATAGGCTACCGTGTTCCCCACGACGGCGCCCACGGCGTCGGTTGCAGCTGGAGCCGATCCTGACTCGAGGGAGAGTGTCGGGAATATCTTGTCGAGCTGGCTCAGGTTCGCCGAGATTATGGTGACGGACACGGAGCCCCCGCCCTGCGTGATCGTCCCGCTCGCCTCCTGGTAGGGGATGACGCTCGCCACGTCCTCAAGGCTCTCTATCTCCTGAACCGTGCTCGACGTGAGCGAGAACCCCTTGCCGGCGGGCGAGACGAATATGGTGTCTGCTCCGAGGTTCTTGAACTGGGCCGTGCTGGCGCTGCTGTACCCCTGCGTCGCCCCGACGAGCGCCACTATGGTCGCGGGGCCTATCACTATTCCGATTATTGTGAGCACGGCGCGGAGCTTACGCTCCCTGAGCGCCCTCAGCGCGAACTTCAGTAGGTCAACCGGCCGCAACTGCCTCTGGCACCGTCCCTAGATCACCTTGTCCTCCTTCTTGGGCTTCATCGCCGCCCTCTTCCTCCCGACCACGACCGCGGCCACGGCGGCGGCCACGACGAAGACCGCGACTATGGAGTACGACACTATCGTGACGAGCCCCTGTCCCGAGGAGGACGAGTGCGAGCTGGAGGTGCCGGTGTTCGACGACAGCTGGGAGGCCGACTCGAGGCTCTCGCTGCTGCTGCTCGACGACGTGGCGGAGGTCCCGAAGCTGTTCTGGAACGTGATGTCGAGTTCTATTTGCGCGTGCGGCTGGGGCGAGCTGGGCGCGGGGTAAGGTATGGTCACCGTGAATGGGGTAGGCGTGTTCGGGTCCACCTCGCCTACGTAGTCCGCCGTTTCCCCTGCGGAGCTCGAGTTGTCGACCTTGCCACCCACCTGGAGGTAGTACGCGGACGAGGACCCTTCGTTGAGCAGGGAGCCGCTCACGGTCAGCCCGGAGGAGCTCTGGCTCACCGTCTCGTCCTGCACCACGATCTGGATGGAGCCGGTGAGCGTCAGGCCCACCGAGAAGGTCTGCATCTGCTGCGTGCCGTCGATGTTGGTGTACGTCACGGTCACAGTCCCCGAGTAGACTCCGAGGGAAGAGTCAGGGCTGCTCCCGAAGGAGACGGCGTAGGTCGCGTTGTGCCCTGGCTGCACGACGGCCAGGGGGGCAGAGGGAGAGTTCCCCATGACCACGAGCGGGGAGCCGACGTTTATCGAGAAGACGACGGAGTACATTGATGCGGAGCCGTCGTTGGAGAGGACGAACGTGACCGTGGAAGGGGTCCCGGCGATCACGGTGTTGGTGAGCTGGGAGAGAGACGGGGCAGGGCTGGGGCTCGCCTGCTGGCCCACGGCGGGCGGAGACACGGAGGCCGTCTGTGTGGCGTTCACCGAGGTCGCTGTGTCCCACTCAAGTGAGAGAGGGAACGCGTACGCCGCGGGGGCGACGGAGCTTCCCACGTCCACGTAGAACGTGAGCTGCAGGACTTCGTTTGGCGTCACCACTGAGACGGAGGCCGTCGCGTTGGAGCCGCCGTCGGACGCGGTGAACCCCGGAGGCATGCCGAGCGTGCCGCGAAGGTCCGTGACCAGGGCGGTCCCCATGTACTCGAGGCTGACCACGACCGGGACGTTCTCGTCGCCCGGCTTGGGGGAGGACGAGGAGGTGCCCCACTCGGCCCCCTCTACTACGTAGGGGGACGCAGGGTTGACGGAGGCCACCTCGAAGTCCAAGACCTGCGTCGATGTCTGGCTCGTCGAGTACGAGTTGTAGTAGCTGGTGGTGAAGGTCAGGGAGGCGGTGGACCCGGACGAAGACTGGGGCACGAAGATCTGGAGGCTCTGGGTCACGGACTTCCCTGCCGAGAGCTCGCTGATCGCCGTCGGCCCGGTCAGCGTGCTTATCTGGGCCGAAGGGGTCACGGAGACATCCAACGAGGTCGCGTTGCCCGTCCCCACGTTGGACACCGTCACTTCTACGTCGTTCAGCTGGCCTGAGTATAGGACGTCCGTGGGAGACGTGAAGGACAGCTTGACGTCGCCCTTCAGCGCTATTGAGACCTGCGTCGACTCGGTCGACGTGGTCGAGTTGGAGGGGGTCTGGTAGTTGATGCTCAGAGGGAGGGAGTACGCCTTGAGGGCGGCGCTCGAGTTGATGTTCAGGTAGAAGGTCTCCTGGAGGATCGTGTCGGGCGCCACGTCGACCTGATAGACGGTCGCCGTGTCCTTCCCTGTGACCGCGGAGAAGGGCGCCGGGAGGGTCAGGGTAAAGCTCGATGCGGAGTCCGTGCAGGGGCCGTAGAACAGCAGGCTCACCGTGAGCGGAACGTCCCGGTCTCCGGGCCCTGCGCTGGTCGGCGACCCTGGGGTCCCCCACGCGGTTCCGATCGTTCCGAACGGGGTGGCCCCGCACGCGGTGGTGGCGTAGGCTGGCGCCGAACCCCACGCGGCGAGCCCGGCCGTCAGGATCAGCGTCAGCATCAGCAGAGCGGTCTTCTTCAAACGAAATCAGTTCTCCACTATGCGCTCCACGCCGCCGTCCCGCATCATCACGACCCTCTGCGCCCTCGTGGCGACGTCCCAGTCGTGCGTGATGACGACCAGGGTCTTCTCGAAGTCCGTGCTCAGCTTCTCGAGGAAGTCCATCGTAAGCTTCGCGTTCTCGCTGTCCAGGTTCCCGGTGGGCTCGTCGGCGAGGATAATCGAAGGGTCAGACGCGAGGGCCCTCGCGACAGCCACGCGCTGCCTCTGCCCGCCGCTGAGCTCCCTCGGACTCCTGTCGGCCTTGCCCGCTATGCCGAAGCGCTCCAGCAGGGCCATCGCGCGTTCCCGCCTCTCCGACTGCCTGACCCCGGCTATCGAGAGCGGGAGCTCCACGTTCTCCACGGTCGACATCCGGGAGATGAGGTTGAAGTCCTGGAACACGAACCCTATCTTGGTGTTCCTCATCCTGGCCAGGTCCACGCTGGACAGCTTGGAGATGTCCGTCCCGTCGAGAAAGATCTTGCCCGAGGTCGGCCTGTCGAGGGCCCCTATCATGTTCAGGAGGGTGCTCTTTCCTGACCCTGAGGGACCGCTGATGGAGATGAACTCCCCGCCCTTCACTTGGAATGTGACGCCCCTGAGGGCCATGGTCGCCTCCGGCCCGTGGCCGTACCGCTTCTTCAGGTCGACGACTTCTATCGAGTTGGGCGCGGGCGCCGGCCCTTCTGGCTGCATCAAGGCTCTTACTCCGCTTCGGCCGGAGCAGGCGCCTGCTTTGGCTCGCCCTGCCAGAGGAGGATGGTCATGACCTCCAGGACCAGCCCTACGCCGATCAGCGCGACCGCGATGAGAGATTCGACCTGCTCGTCGGTCGCGTTACCGCTCGTCGTTATGCCTCCTCCGCCGGGAAAGCCTGTCCCTGTCCCCCTGGTGAAGCTCGTGAAGTTGAGCCCTGTGCCTTCGGTGAAGGTGAACGACCCGGTGGGGATGGTGAACGTCCCGCTGAACCTGGTGGGGGCGCTGCTGCTGAGGCTCAGCCTCGCGAGAGGGTCGGCGTACACAAGGAGCGCGACTCCAGCCACCAGGAGCACGGTGCTGAAGATCAGTGCGGTCCTGTTCAACTCGATGGTCATGCCCGAGCTCGATATTTAGCGGATTTCCGGGATGTCTCCGTAATCGCTGGAGAATCTCTCCATGATTGCGCGGGCGCGTCTCGTGAGACGAGCGGCCTTCCAAAGGTTCGCTCTGTTTATCTACCCGAAGTTCCAATCGGACCAGCAAATGGGCCGCAGGGCGACGATGAACGCCAGGAAGAGGAACAGGCGGCTCCTCTACGGCTCGGTGGTCGTGGCTGTCATCGGCCTCGTCCTAGTGTTCGTCTTGATCTACCAAGCCGCGACGAACGACCCGTACTCGAAGTACATCGGCCAGCCGGTCGCTCCGGGAATCCTCAAGGAGATCACCGGCGTCAGCGACTCGACGCTCGCGGCCGTGGGCGAGCCTTCGGGGGTCTCTCCTCCGGCGAAGGTGACGGGGACGGAGCTCACGTCGGGCGGCCTCCCTGAGGTCCTGTACGTAGGCGCGGAGTACTGTCCTTTCTGCGGCATAGAGCGCTGGAGCCTGATAATGGCCCTCTCGCACTTCGGCACCTTCAGTGGGATTTACTACATGCAGTCCTCTTCGACGGACGTCAACCCGAACACGCCCACGTTCACGTTCATCAACGCGACCTACACCAGCAAGTACATAGTCTTCGTCCACGTCGAGGAGGAGAATAGGGCCAAGGCCTCGCTCCAGAACCTGACGACGACGCAGAGCAACCTCTTCACGCAGTACGACGTATGCGCCGCCGACTCTTCGGCCAGCGACGGCTTCCCGTTCGTGGACATCGCGAACACGTATGCGGTCAACTGCGGCGCGCAGTCGGCCCTTGACATCTCCAACGAGAACTGGACCACGATAGCTTCGCAGCTCAACGACTCGGGCAGCAGCACCGCCCAGCTCATCGACGGAGCCGCGAACACGCTCATCAGCGCGATATGCAACGTCGACGGGGGTCAGCCCACGTCGGTGTGCTCCCAGTCGTTCGCGACGGTCAGCATTGGCGGCCCGATCTCCGTCTCGAACCCCGTCCAGTCGTACGCAGTCGCCGCAGCTCCCGAGCGCGTGGAGCCCAAATGGACCGCCTGACCAAGGCCTTCGTGACGGTGGCGGCCGTCGGGATCCCTGACGCCCTCTACCACGCGTACGACGAGATAACCGCGTACACCGGCCCGGGCACGCAGTACTGCAACACTCATCTCAGCTTCTGGGGCTTTTTCATAAGCTGCACGGACGTGTTCCAAAGCGGCTACAGGAAGTTCCTCGGGGTCGAGATGTGGGTCTACGGCGTCGTGTGGTTCCCTCTGATGCTGGGCCTCGCCCTGTGGTTCGTCCACAGGAACGGCTCGCTGAACGGCGAGGTGCTCCTCCCCCTCCTCATGGTCGGGAACGTCTTCACGCTGTACCTCTGGTACCTGGAGCTGGGAGTGATCCACGCCATCTGCCCGGTCTGCGTCAGCATGTACGCGCTCAATTACGCCATGACGGCGCTGGTCGGGAAGGCGCTGCTGAAAGAGTAGGCGGGCAAGATGAGCGGGATATCCGACGAGTTCATGCAGGAAGAGCTGAAGGGCCTGAGGCGGTACACGCTCGTGCTCCTCCGCGCCGGTCCGAAGCGCGGGTCGCCAGGGGCGGACAAGGTAGTCTGGGAGCACGGAAGGAGGAACTTCCAGTTGAGAAGGGACGGCCTTCTGAACATAGTGTGCCCGGCCGATGGCGACGGGACCGAAGTGGCAGGGGTCTGCATCTTCTCCACCGACCTGGCCAAGACCAGGGAGGTGATGGATGGCGACCCGGCGGTCAGCGCAGGGGTCCTGAGATACGAGGCCTACTCGATACGCGGGTTCCCGGGCGACTCCCTCTCACGCTAGCACCGGCCGGCCGAGTGGACCGACGTCGCACTCCGGACTCTCGTCGAGCCGCGCCTTGTAGTATATATACTGAAGAAGCGAAGGCCTCGCGATGGAGATTAAGACGAGGAAGGCGTTCAGCACCGTCCTCGCCGTCGTGATAGTGGTTGTGATAATCGCCGCCGGTGCGGGAGCGTACATAGTGCTGTCTTCCACCTCGAGCGCCAAGACGACCAGTTCGACCACTCATCCGTCGAGCTCGACGTCCGTGACGCTCCCTACGACGCAGTCCTCGGTGGTATCCACCCACTCCAGCTCGTCGAGCCCGAGCGTAGCCTTGTCGACGCACTCCTCCAGCTCCTCGTCCAGTTCAAGCTCTTCACCGTCGTCGACCCAGTCGACCGGGCTGGAGTTCGAGTGTGTCACCTCCACGGTGACATCGACGATCGCCGCCACGACCTCGACGGAGGTCTACGAGATAACCGCCACCACCATAACCGAGACGGCGACGACGTACTCGTCCGCCGCGACGACCGGCACGATTCAGGCGACCACGTTCGCCTGCTACACGATCACCGCGACGACGTACACGTTCTCGGGCTACACCTACACGGAGAACGCCACCACCATAACGAACAGCGGCCTCACCTACACGTACGGCACGACGACGATCCCGGCGCAGACGACCACGTACACCACGACATACATCACTACGACCGAAGGCTAGTCCTCGGCCAGCCTCGTGGAGGACGCGGGCCGGGCGGCGGAGTCTTGTCGCGCTTAACTACCAGGCGGGCCGTTCCGCCTCGTGGCGTTCGACGTCGGGATCTTCCTCGCGGCGTCAGGCATCACTACCCTTGAGATGGCCGAGGCCGCGGCCGTGGGCCTGGCGCTCTACGCGGAGTCGCGCGAGGCGATGGCGTTCGCGTACGTGGCGGCCGGGGTCGCCGCGGTCCTTGTGCCCGCGCTCCTGCTCGGAGGGGCGATTTCGTTCCTCCCCGAGCTCTACATACGCTTCGTCGGGGGCGCGCTGCTGCTCTACTTCGGGCTCAGGCTGGCGAGGAGCGCCCGCAGGTCCGTGGTGATAGGGCGGACGACGGGGTACAGGGCGGAGAAGTTCGAGAGGGGCGTGATGTACACGGGGTTCTCGGTCGGCGCGGTCGAGGCCTTCGAGGCGTCGATCGTCCTGGTCGGCCTCCTGCCGGAGAGCTATGGGTCCGCGGGGGCGGGGATCGCCGCCGGCGTGGCCATAGTCGCCGTCGCCGCCTACGCGCTCCGGAGCCAGGTCAGGAAGGTCAAGCAGGCGAGCGTCAAGGTCGCGGTCGCGGCCATCCTGCTCTCCTTCTCCACGTTCTGGTTCGGGGAGACGGTCCTGAGGCTGAGCGACCTCGTTCTTGTTCCCCTGTTCCTTGGGTTCTTCCTAGGTGTCTACGCCTTTGCGAACAGGGGCGTCAAAGCCAGACAAGCCCTGCCTGTGGTCGTCAAAGAGACTGAAAGGCGTCTAGCGGAGCCTGCACACTCGTGACCGAGCGTCGGCTCTAGCCTCGGGTTTGTTGCGGCTGAGAACAGCGCCGGACGCGAGGTACTCTGAATTCACCCAATGAAGAAATGACCCTGCTGCACGCTAGTCGCGTTGGTCCTACGAAGGTCATGTTACGGGAGCACGTCGCACTCGAACCGAGTGACGCTTAGGCCGCTCCACGCGAGAGAGAGCGAGGGGCTCCGACCGTCTACGTTCTCTAGCGTGACGGAGGGAGCCAAGTCGGTGGGCACCCTAGGTAGAACGACCAAGGTTTCTGGACGACGATAAGTCCAACAGTGGGTTTGCTCGTCCAAACTGTCATGCCGTCAATCCCCACGCCGACGCCCGCAACCGCGCCTGCGGCACGACTTTGGCCACCTACAGGGAGAAGAGCACAACTCGCTGACTCGTAGGCCGCAATCGTCGTCCGGCAAGGATTGGCGACCGAGCACCCCGCTCCTGCAGTGGACCAGGCCGATATGGGCGAATACATCACCGGGGCGAGGAAGAACAAAGAGACGCCTGCTAACGTCGCTGCCGCAACGAGAACGAGTGCTCTTCGCCTCATCTTCCCTCCTGAAGTCCGAGGAGTGGTGAGATTTGGGCGTTTCAGGTCGAAGATTGTACTCGGAGGGTGGCCCCTAGGACTGGGTGCCATTGAAGAGTAAAGAGGGGCGTCCGACGACATCGACGGAGCCCGTCAAGGGAATCCCGAGACCGGGAACGTCTATCCCACTCCCTGCAACTATGCAGTCTCCCTCGATGTAGGTTCCCGGCTCGACGCGTTCGGTTGGCACGAATACGCCCTGGTGACTGTCTCCTCCCCAGCCGAGGGCACAGACCCCGCTAGGCACAGCCGAAGAGCTCCCGACATTCACCAGCTCAAGTGGGCATGTTTCGTTGCTACCCGACCAGCTGCATACGCAATTGTTTGGACTAGCTTGCACGCCCGCGAAGGAGATTGCGCAGACGGAGTTCAATGTAGAGGTCGTGATGGTGAACGTTGTCGTTCGACTAGAGCTCTGACCTAGCCCAGTGACATGGACCAGCCCGAGGACTGAGGCACCCCCTAGAATGGCCGCAACCGTAACAAGAGCCAACTCCTTCTTCGGAAGCTTCAAGGCGTCTAGGCATAAGGGAACAGTCTCAGAATTAAGACTTGTGAGTTGACTCCGGTTTCCTGAAGCGGGCTCAGCCTCCTCACTTCTGGGGGTGGCACACCTCCCAGCGTCCTCGTCGCGCTACCGTCTCTCCATCGGGCATCCTCCTGGCGCGGAGCTGACCGGGCGACGCCCTACGAATCCAACGCAAGGCATGCAGAAGGAAGTGGCTAGGCGACGGCACCGGCGACGACGACATCATAAGAACTCGCCACGAAACATCGGCGTCGCTCAGATCTTGTGCGATGAGTCGGGAGGGGCATAGTCAAGCAATCGGCCCAGGTGTACACACTGGGGTTAGACCCCGACTAACAAAGAAGACGGAGGCTACAGTCGTGACAGGACACCCGGGCCTATGTTCGACTGGCTGCAGGCTCGGACGACGCGGCACGAGGGGATGACACCCAAGTGGGCAACCTCCTCCACTGCCGCCCCCGGGAGTGTTGACGTTCAACTGCTCGCATGAGCTATCCACTCCATTGTTGTTCGAATCCCCAGAATAAACTGCATACCAGTAGTAGGTACCGGCAGCACCGAAAGTGTGTGACGGGGAGTTCGGAACGACACCGTCCGTAACCGTGACGCTACCGACTTTCGTGGCGCCAGACGATGGACACGAGTCTGCCTTCGAGAAGAAGTAGGTCACTGTTCCCCCAGCTGAGCTGGTGAGGTTGAACAGGTCTGCAGTGTCGTACACAGATGAACCGGTACTGATGGAAGGTGAGCTTAGCGACGTTGAGGCTTGCGGGTAACACAACCCTGAGGTCCCTTCCGTATTGAAGGCCTGTGATATTATATACAATGGGAGCAGAGAATCAAGAAGAGGTTGAAGACATGAGACTGCCAAGTGCAAAGATGCTCGTCCTAGCTTCGGAAATCCTACTGGTCTTAGGGGTCGTCATCCTTGTCTGGGCAGGTCATGAGGCGATGCTACAGTCGACTGTCGCATGCGTGTTAGAGTGCGGCTTGTCCTATACCGTAGACTGGCCGGTATTTTATCTGGCCCTAGTCCTCTTGGTTAGTTCGGCCATCGGGCTAATACTGGCGCTTGGAAAGTTGACTAGTGAAATAGAGAGTGTCCCACAATGACCTTGCTGTGCAACTCAGTTAACAGAATCTGCGGGCACAGTGTTTGTACCGCCATAGGAGCCGCGACGGCGTGGTCGCGCTGAGAAGGCCGACGGCGCCGTTGGACTCCCGCTCCTATGGGAGAAAGGGCGGTGGGCAGTCGCTTCCCAGATAGTAACCATGGCCAATCGCAGTGCTGCTTCCAAGGTGGACCAATGCGCAAGTTAGTGACTCCAAGCCCGATATCGAGT
>JASHUU010000011.1 GCA_030039795.1 Nitrososphaerales archaeon
CATCAGGACGATCCCGCCAGTCTCCGCCGCCACGTCGGCGCCCGAACCCATGGCTATCCCCACGTCCGCGGTCGCGAGGGCCGGGGCGTCGTTGATTCCGTCGCCCACCATCGCCACTCTCCTGCCCTCAAGCTGCAGGCTCCTGACGATCTCGGACTTCCGGTCGGGCGCCACGCGAGAGAAGTACCTCTCGATGCCCACCTGCTTGGCGACCGCTCGGCATGCCTCGTCGCCGTCGCCGCTGATCATGACCGTCTCCAGTCCCATCCTCCGGAGCGATGAAATCGCCGCGGCGGAGGTGGGGTTGACCGGGTCCGACGCCGCCACGAGGCCCGCGACGCGGCCGTCCACGGCGAGCAGCATCACGGTCTTCCCTTCCTCACGGAGCTGGGCTGCCTTCGACTCCGCCCCTTCCAGCGGCACGCCGCTCCTGAGAATGAGGTCCTGGCTCCCGAAGAGAAGCCTCTTCCCTTTGTAGACCGCACTCGTACCTAGGCCAGGCGAGGAGCCGAACGACTCAGGCTGTGGCGGACGGCCGCCTGGAAAGTCCTTCTCGTATCTCTTCAGGACCGCGGAAGCCAGAGGATGCTCGGAGCTCGCCTCGGCCGCCGCCGCCAGCTCAAGGGCCTGTTTCGCGTCGGTCCCTCCCAGTCCGACCACGTCCGTGACCGAAGGTTCTCCGGTCGTCAGGGTGCCCGTCTTGTCGAACACGACCGTGTCCACTTTCTGCGTTCTCTCCAGCTCCTCCCCTCCTTTGATGAGTATCCCGTTCTCGGCGCCCTTACCTGCGGCGACAGCCATGGCGGCCGGCGTCGCAAGGCCCAGCGCGCACGGACATGCCACCACCAGGACCGAGATGGCGGCCGTGAGCGCGAAGCTGACCGGCTTCCCTTCGAGGCCTGCCCAGAAAATGAACGAGAGGAGCGACGTCGCCACCACGGCGGGGACGAAGTACTTCGAGACCCTGTCTACGAGATCTTCGACTGGGGCCCTTGCCAGCTGGGCTCCCTCGACTATCTGCAGCATCTTCGACACGGTCGTATCCGCGCCTACCCTCGTAGCCCTGACCTTCAACGCCCCTGTCCCGTTGATGGTCGCCCCCGTCACCTGGCTGCCCTCGGCCTTCTCGGCTGGGACGCTCTCTCCCGTCACGAGCTTCTCGTCCACAGAAGAGCTTCCCTCCACCACCACGCCGTCGGTCGCGATCCTCTCCCCGGGTCGGACGACGAACACGTCTCCCTTGGTCACCAGCTCGATGGGGACAGACTCCTCCATCCCTCCCCTCAGGACGACGGCAGTGGTCGGTCGCAACTCTGCCAGCCTCCTTATGGCTTCCGAGGCCCTGAGCCTCATCGACTGCTCCAAGAGCCTTCCGACCAGGAGTAGGGCTATGACAGTCGCCGAGGCGTCGAAGAAGAGGGCGCCGGACTGGAGGCTAGAGGGGAACAGCACGCACGCCAGGCTGTAGAAGTACGCCGTGGACGTCCCGAGCGCGACCAGGAGGTCCATGTTCGGCGACTTCGTCCTGACCGCGTGCCACGCCCCCGCATAGAACCTCCTTCCGGCGAAGAACTGGACGGGGGTCGCCATGGCCAAGAGCAAGAGCGCCGCGTAGCCGCTCGGAAGGACGGGGAGGTAGGAGAAGAGAAGAACCGGCACTCCTAGGCAAACGCTCAATGCAGCGTCTCTCTTCAGCGAGCGGAGCTCTCCTGCGGGCGCCACGAAGGCCCTGAGACAAGACTCCGAACAGAAGTAGTACCTCTTGCCCTCGACGGTGGCGGAGAGGGCTTCCGGAGACTCTTCGACATGCATCCCGCAGACGGGGTCCTTGGCCAATTTTTCACACGGCTGCGGCTCAGAACCCGGCCGGCATCCCATCGCCCCTGATGTCGCACACGCCCGTGAGGCAGCGGTCGGAGACCTGCACTCCCTGGCAGACTCCCGTAGGGCCGGGCATCGGGAGGCTCCTGACATTGAAGGGTCCGCCTTCAGGGAGTTCGTATCCCTCCTCCACGAGGACAGAGTCGCTGCCGTTCCAGAGGAACCTCGGATGGCCGACGTTGAGGTCGACGGGCATCGCGTAGTCGACCGCGTTCGTGACGAACTGGGCATGCTGCAGAGGCCTGTGGTCCCCGCCGCTCGCGCCTATCGCGAGGAAGGGCCTTCCGTCGCGCTCCAGGATCATCGACGACAGCGTGTGGAGCGGGCGCTTTCCCGGCTCCACCTTGTTAGGCCCGGAGAGGCTGAATCCGGAGCCCCTGTTGTTGAGCATCAGCCCGCAGCCCCCGACGAAGACCCGCGACCCGAAGTGGTTGAACAGGCTCTGTATGCCGGACACGAGGTTGCCCTCAGAGTCGGCGAGAGAGAATGCGGTCGTGTCGCCCTTGCCGACCCTCGAGTTCCGGCGGGCAGCGACCAGCGGAGACCCGATGAACCGCTCGACGTCGATGTCTCCAAACCTGGGGTCGCCCAGCATCTCGTCCCTCCTGGCGTATGCGGGGACAACTGCCTCCATGGTCGCCTCGATCCTCCGTTTCGAGAGCGGCCCCGCTCCGGCCAGGCCGCCCTCCGACAACATCTTGAGAATGAGCAGCGACGTGGCGCCCATGCTGTTGGGCGGCACTTCGAAGACCTGGACTCCCTTGTAGTCCAGCGAGAGGGGCGACGGCCACTCGGGCTTGAAGTCCCTGAAGTCTGCGGGCCTAGAGGTGACGCCGAGCTCCTCGAGGGCACTGCGGATCAGTTCGGAGGGCCTGCCAGCATAGAAAGCCTCCGGACCTGCGTCCGCCACGTCTGAAATGGTCCTGCCCAGGGCCTCCTGACGGATCCACTCTCCTGGAACGGGCGGCCTGCCGCTGGGGGCGAACACCCTCTTCGCGTCCTCCGAGAGCTCGGCGAACGCGGCTGAGGTGGACTTGCACAGCCCCTCGCCTGCGGGGAACCCATTGGCTGCATAGCCCACGGCTGCCGAAAGCAGCTCGCGGAACTCCTCCGATCCGAACCTCCTATGCATGTCCCAGACGCCCGCCACGAGCCCCGGGACCATGCACGTAGTCGCCCCGAACCTTGGGATCGACCCCCTCCCGGCGGACTTCGCGAGCTCCAGGGTCAGCCCCGACGGCGACCAGCCGCTGGCGTTTATACAGTGGACCTTTCCTGTCTTCGCTTCGTAGAGCATCCCGAAGAAGTCCCCGCCGATTCCCCCCGCGGGATGGAAGGTGACCGCGAGCGCGAAGCTGGTGGCCACGGCCGCGTCGAAGGCGTTTCCTCCTCTCCGGAGGACCTCGTAGCCTGCGGTCGAGGCGAGAGCCTGCTCACTGGCGACGACGCCGTGCTCAGCCCTGACCGTCTTGCCCGGCACGAGTTCGCCGTCGCCGCGGTCGTAATAAAGAGTCAATACCAAGTCTCTGACTTCAATCCTGCCGGGGAAGAACTGAAGCCAGACTCGCTTAGAGGTAATGTAACAGTCGAGGAAGACATGACTGACAAGAGGGAAAGGTTCGCCGAGTTGCGAGGGAGGATTAAGGCCGTTCAGCGAATGCCCTAAAACGACTTGACTTTGAGTGTCGCCCGACTCTGGGCATTCCTGATGGACGAGTCAGAGGTCAGAATGCAGAAACACACCACATTCGTGAGTCGACGAGAGTGATGGCCGCGAAGATGTAAGAAGGGTTCGGATTCTTCGGATGGCAAGACCACCAAGACAAACGACATCCTCGAATCGATGCTCGGAGTGGACAACCAGACCCCTGAGAAGGAAATCATGGAGCGAGCGAAGGAGCCGGGAGACATCTACAACGAAATCGCCCGAAGAAGGAGGGGGGAGAAACGATAGAGGGAGTGTCCACAGAGAGGTATCAGAGAGCGATGGAGACTTCCAAACTCTCCATCAGGCTTTCAGAAGTGGTCGCGGACATCCTGATGTCGATAGACCACCTTTGCACCAAGAACGGCATACAGATGGGCGAAGGCCTTCTCGGCCAAGTCGAAGAGGGCGGGCAACCTCCTTCACAGAATCAGCGACACCCAGAAGGTGTGCTTAACACCCATCGTGCAACATCCGAGCAAGAACACCCAAAGACGCAACAGAGCCCAACCACCCGATGGAACGGATAAATAAGAGCGGCGAGTATTTTGCCGCCCTATGAGAGCCTACAGGCGGACAAGGTTCTCTCTAAGGATTGTCATCCTTGTCTCCGTCCTGCTACTTGGTTCGCTTATTGCTTTGGCATCTCTAGGGAGCACCCGAGCTTCTGGCGTGTCATCCCATATCTGCAATCTGTCACTCTCGCAGCAGGAGTTCACTGCGCAAGTGACCGGGAACCCTCGATTCGTCGAGGTTGCAGGGGACCTTAGCTATACCCTAATCTACGAAGTTAATCAAAGTGCCACAACTGGCGTAGTTAATGCAACTATCGTTCGCACGAACAGCGACAACTCACTGAACAAGACCGGGGGAGCAGGAGAATCAATAACAGGGGGCATGCCATACTACTCCCCACCGTTCACAGAGGCGGTCTTCTATTCTTACGGCTCGTCGCCGCAAGCTGCGTGCGTCAATTCTCCGAACTCAAACCAAAGAGTGGTGAGCGTACTTCAAGTGGATGTGCCCTTGAGTACTGACGGATTGTACAACTTCTCAGGGATGAGACTGTATCAGACGCCTGGGCTTTACGTCAACGGAACACAGGCGTCATGAGCCTCTCCTATTCCTTTGGACGTCTACTTCTGTCTTCAGCTTTAGGGATTGCTTTAGTAATGATGGTCGCGGGCGCGGTGACTCCGGCTTATGCCTCCGATAATCAAAACCCAAATGTGCAAATAAAGTCCACAAACACTCAATTGGAATCCGGTAACCCATTCGTTAGATACTCGGTCTATACAGACGACTTGTTCGGGAGTAATGGCTCTGCCTACACATACCAGATGAATACAGTTGTCAACGGTTGCACAAGCTTTCCCACTCCTTGCAATATCACATATTGGATTCAGGGTGTCGTTGGAGTCGACAAGGGATCTCTGATTGGGCAACCAGCTGGATGGTACGTACATGACGCCCATATTGAACTGGTTTACGGCCCAGCAAATGGCGACTGCGGTGCCGAAGGAAACTGTGTCTCCATCTGCGAGCCTTCAATCCCCCAGCTGGTCAACATAAACAACACCGACTACAATGTGCTAGAACAAGTCAACATAGATCCGACCTTTCCGCCGGAGCTCCTGAAACTGACGTTGGCTGTGAGTGACCAGAGTACCGGCCAAGTGTTCTATTCTGTGTCGGCTACCTGTGCGCCACCCAGTGGGGCGGGCCTTGTCCAGTTCTTCACACAGACGGAAGGAGTAATTGTTGGTTGTGGTGCACCAGCCTGCGGAACCAACGAGAAATTCACGCCTCATGGTGAGAATCTATTCGACAACTATATTGACATGACCAGCGAAGCAAACAAGATGTCCAGCACCCTGGCTCAGACTCAAACGGCTGAGGGTTCCAACCTCTATCAAGATGTATACGACTGTTTCGGGGAGAGCTACCAAGAGAGCTATTATCTGTATACAGTAATGTCATATGAGAACACGTATTCCGGCAGTGGCGCCTGTTAGGCTATCTTCGATAGCTTTTTGAAAAGCCAGACATACTTCGTCATGTGAATCGTAATACAGTCTTGGCGATTGGCTTGACAGTCTTGGTCGTTGCGGGAGCCGCCGGAGGCATATATCTAGACATAAGGTCGGCCAGCGAACGTTTCTCTCAAACAACTGTTAGTACATCCTCCTCCGGCCTAACGCTTATTCTTTCGACTAATGCCACAGCGATAAACTACGGCGGTTCGGTTTCGGCGAGCATCGATCTTTACAACTCGCAAAGCCGAACGCTCAATGTGACCGCGTCTGATAGCTGGCCCGTGGCTAACTTGACTCTTTCCCAAGGCTGCGGGACGTTTGGAATGCCATACGGGGTGCTACTGGAAGCTGGGTATGAAGTGGTAGATAATGTCACACTGGGAAGTCCGGTAGAGCCATTTCCTCCCCCCGCCCAGAACCTAAACTCCTCCGCGTCTTCATATGTTACATGCCCATTCCACATTCCCTTGGTGTCGCTTTACTCATTCCATCCCATGAGTGACTTTGCGGACAGGTACTATGACCTTACTGGAACCCGCATGAACTTCGCCATGACACTTAGCGGGTCCTGGTCGCAGGACAGCTTCAGTTATTTCAAACCCGGTAAATATACTCTAGTCTGCGGCGACGAGTGGGGTGATATCATCGTTGTACATTTCCTAGTTAGGAGCGCATGATGAGGCCACGAGGGCCAAGAACGAAGTGAACTCGAGCATCAGACTGAAGACGATTGAGGAGATTCTGAAATGAGTCCTGACATCCTACAGGTACCAAACCTACAAAAGCGAATACGGCTACGGATGTGGTATCAAGTCCAGCACATTCCACAAGAGCCATACCCCAACCTCGCTGGCCGCCGCACCAATGAACTCCAGCAAAGTCCTTCGTGACAACCACGGTATTGTTTACCCCGACAGTAATCGGGAGATAAGCCTACCCCGAGGAGTCATCAGAACCGGTCTTGAGAATCTATTTATACGAGAATCGCCCATTTTTCCGGCGAGTCGTCTTTGAGCCAGTCTGAGCTTGACCTGGTCTTGGGCACCGTAGAGAACCCGATAAGGAGGAAGATAATCGCCAGGCTGAGCCAGGAACCCAACTACCAGTTGCAGCTCTCGAAGGAGCTTGGGCTCAGCCAGCAGCTTGTCGCCAAGCACCTCGGCACGATGGAGGGTGCGGGGCTGGTGAGCACCGTGCTGGAGGAGAGTCCCAGGGGGCCTCGCCGGAAGGAGTATCTCCTGAAGAAGAGCTTCTCCATGACGATAGACCTGGCGCCTAACCTCTTCAGGGCGCGAGTGTATTCCTTCGGCGCTGTCCCCGGAGTGCCGGAGGACGACGAGCACGCGAAGGTCATGCTTCAGGCCAACGACGCGTTCAGGTATCCTGAGGAGGCCACCAGGATCAGACCGCTCGCCGAGATCGTCGCCGAAGTAGACAAGAAGCTCGAGGAGATGGAGCATGAGAGAGCCGTCCTTCTCTATCTCCGCAGCCTGGCCCTGAGAGAGGCCGCGAGGACGACGCGGTCGTTGGGGAAAGCGGACAGGAAGAGGGTGCTGAAGTACATCATGGGGGAGCAGGGGGACAGCATAAGGGACATGTCACAGTCTTTCGGCCTCCAGCAGAACGTCGTCGGCGACATCCTGGAAGAGATAGAGAAGGACCTGGGCGCCGCAGACTAAAAAGGGAAAGAGAGGAGCGTCGCTCCTCTACTTGTCGAGGTTTGGAAAGCTAGCCTGAGGAACTCCAAGCTGACCTTGGAGGGTCTTGATGCGGGTCGCGTACTCCCGCATGCGGACGTTGTCGCCCTGGACCTTTGCGATCCGGTACCCCTTCCAAGCCTTTCGAAGGGCTCCCCAAATCTGGCCTTTCTCGTAATTTGGCATCTTCTATCCTCGAAGGGTTGAGGGCCTGCTCGGTATTTTGCGAGGCGGGTCTATGATATTTGATGAGGTAATCAACTGCGCGTGATGCTGCCAAGGGCACTTTTGCCCGGGCCCCCGGGGGCGCTCGGTGCAGACGGCCAAGAGTTTTAACACCAAGGCCGCTCGGCCTGCCTGAACTCCGGTGCCCCCACGCCGTTCTCGACGCCGACTCGCCGCGATCATGTTCACAGACCTGGTGGGGTACACCGCGCTGAGCCAGCGCGACGAGTCCCTCGCCCTCAGGCTGCTGCAGAGGCACAGGGAGATCGTCAGGCCCATCTTCGCACGCTACGGAGGGCACGAGGTCAAGACCATCGGAGACGCATTCCTGATCGAGTTCGACAGCGCTCTCGATGCAACGAGGTGCGCCGTCGAGGTGCAGAAGGTCCTCCGCGAGTACAACGAGAAGTCCCACCACAGGCTCCAGGTGCGGATCGGGATCCACATCGGAGACGTAGTCCACCAGGGAGGCGACGTGTACGGGGACGCAGTGAACATAGCGTCGAGGATCGAACCTCTCGCAGAGGCGGGAGAGGTGTGCATCTCAGAGCAGGTCTACGACCAGGTCAGGAACAAGCTGGCGTACGAGCTCGTCAAGCTCGAGTCCCAGAACCTGAAGAACGTGACCTTCCCCGTGGACGTCTACAAGGTGATACTCCCGTGGAGCAAGAGCGTGCAGAAGACCGAGAAGGACGGCCGGGCGTCCACCGTCAGCATGGTGACGAAGTACGAGCCAGGAGAGTCGAAGAAGGGCCTGCAGTCCGTCGGGAAGTTCTTCCTTAAGCTGACGTTGAAGAACAGGATCGTAGTTGTCACCCTGACCAACGAGCCGAGGATCACAGGCGCGCTGGCCAAGTTCGCGACGGGCGTGGACTACGCGCGAGGCGAGACGCTCCACATAGTGGCCGGGATAGAGACGGTCAAGGTCGTCACCGACTCGAAGAACCTCGAAAGGCTGTACCAGGTCGTCCCCAGGAAGAACATCATCAACGTGGTCGAGAGCCTCTCTGAGATAATCGTCTCCCTGTCGGAAAGGGTCGTGAACCTTCCAGGCGTCGTGGCGACCATCACGTCCCACCTTGCTGAAAACGGGATCAACCTCGTCGAGTACATCACGATAAACCCGCACGAGATAGTCGTGGTCGAGGAGAAGGACGCGCTGAAGAGCTACCAGCTTCTCGAGGAGCTCGCCACGGCCACGCACTGAGACTCAGAACAGCGACCGCAGGAGCAGCCACACGTTGCTGGGGTGCTCGCCGATCCTCCGCCTGGAGTACGCGTACCACTCGTCCCCGTAGGGCAGGTACTCGAAGACCTTGTATCCCTCCTTTGAGAGGCCGGCCTTCAGTTCGTCCCGGATGCCCTTGAGCATCTCGAACCTGAAGCCTTCCCGCCTGGTTCCGGCCATCTCTTTGGCTTTGTCGATGAGGACAGAGTCGTGAGTCGCGACGGCGAACCCGTCGCCGCCCTTGAAGAGCAGCTCAAGCAGCTTGGAATAGTTCTGCCGGACCTCGTCCCTCGTGGTGAAGACCGAGTCGCGGCCCTCCTTGTACGCGCCCTTGACGAGCCTCACCTTTCCGCCTCGGTCCAGGATCCTCTTGAGGTCTTGCTCGCTCCGCCTCATGTACGCTTGGACCGCGAGGCCTAGGCCCTTGTGGGAGTCGTGCGCCTCCAGATACGTCGAGATTGTGGCGTCTGTGAACCGCGACCCCTCCATGTCCACCCAGAGCAGCTGACCCAGCCTGTCCGCGTTGGAGGCCACTACCTCCAGCCGACGTCTGGCCTCTTCCTCGTTGATCGCCAGGCCGAGCTGCGTGAGCTTGACCGAAGGGAAGCCTCTGATCCCGCCGTCCGCGAGCGCCTGCTGGAGCCTGACGTACTCTTTGGCATGCGCGTCCGCGGTGGAAGGCTCCTTGATCTCCTCGCCTAGGAAGTTCACCACGACGCCTATCCCTTTCGAGTTGGCCGCCCTGGCGTCCTTGAGGGCGGAGTCCATGTTGACGCCCGAGATCCAGTGTCTGGCGACCGGGAGGACCAGCGTCTCCTTCAGGCCCATTGCGAAGGCGCCCTTGGACAAGATATTAACGGGTTCTGCCCAGCTCGAGCCCGTGACAGGACGGGGGGTCTTCCGCGCCAGGGCGGCGAGGCTCAGGCGGGAGCTCGTGTCGGCCGGCCTAGGCGGGGTCGTCGTCGTCCCCGGGCCCAACATGCAGTACCTGACGGGCGTCCAGTCGATGCTCCTGGAGAGGCCCTTCATGCTGCTCTTCGCGGCCAGGGGGGAGCCGCACCTCGTGGCTCCTGAACTGGAAGCCGGCCCGTACAGGAGGTGCCCTTTGCCGATGCAGGTCCACGCGTGGACCGACTCGCAGGGGTCTGCGGGGGCGATCGACGGGGCGGCGAAGGGCGCAGGCTTCAGAGGCAAGTGGGGCGTAGAAGGAAAGGCGCCATTCCTATTCCTCAGCAAGCTCAAGGGCTCCTCGCGGTTCGAGGACGCGGAGCCCATCCTGCAGGGCCTTCGCGAAGTGAAAGACGAGTCCGAGGCCAGGCTGCTCCGAGAGTCAGGCAGGATCCTCGGCGACGCGTTCGAGGAGCTCCCGAGCATCCTCCGAGAAGGGATGACGGAGCTGGAGGCGGCGCGGGCCGCGACGGAGCTGATCTATGCCCACGGCGCGTCCAAGGTCGACGCGATGCTCGTGCAGTCGGGCGCGAGGGCCGCCGACCCTCATGGTGGGCCGACGGCGAAGAAGATCGGGAGAGGAGAGGGCGTCATATTCGACGTCGGTTCGACCTTCGAAGGTTACTACGCCGACGTGACCAGGACGATATGCGTCGGGAGCGCCAAGGGCATCGAGGACGTCTATGCGAAGGTGCTGGAAGCCGAGGAACGCGGGATCGCCGCGGCCGAAGAAGGGGCCAGGACCGGAGACGTGGACGGCGCTGCAAGGGGGGTGCTGAGGAGGGCCGGGATGGGCAAGTACTTCATACACAGGACCGGCCACGGGCTGGGGCTTGAAGTCCACGAAGCGCCGTACATAGTAGAGGGAGGGAAGGAGAAGCTGAGAAGAGACATGTGCTTCACCGTCGAGCCCGGCGTCTACATCCCAGGCGAGCTCGGGGTCAGGATAGAGGACGATGTCCTGATGGGGGAGAAGGGCGGAGAGGCGATCACGACCACGCCGAAGGAGTTCGGCTGGTGGCGATAGGCCGCCGTTGAGCCTCTGAATCAGCTGCAGCGCATCTGGAAGACCTCTGTCTTCTCGTACTCAGCCTCCCACACATGGGTGCTGTTCCTCCCCCGTCTGACTCCGAGGAGCGTGTAGCCATCGGGCGTCTCGGAGAGCGCCCTGCCCATGATGGACGCAGCCGGTTCGTCGTCCTCGTCGAACGTGGTCACGACGTGCTGCCTGAACTTCTCTATCTCCTTCATGTGGTCGTTGAGACAGAGCGTGCGACCCTGCAGCCTTGACGAAGTGATCAGCTTCGTCTCGCTCCCGCAGGCCTCGCACCTGACCTTCTTCATCCCGTCTTCGAGGCAGACCCTCCCGATGCCCACCACCATGGGGTAGGTGCCCGCCTGCTTCTCGACTGCTCCGCATACGGCGCATTTCGCAGGCCCCTTCGAGGCCGCGTGTTGCATGGGGCGCGACAGGCGACTTCAGGTATTAATCTTGCCCCGCGCTCCTTAGAGGAGGCGCGTGAGCGAGTCGACAGAGGGCAAGACGGCCAGGATGCCTCCTCCTTCTGCAGACCGGTCCACCCCGGTCTTGACGAGGATGAAGTCTATCCGAGCCCGGCGGGCGCCCTCGTAGTCCGTCTCGAGCTGGTCGCCGACCATCACCGCCGCTCCGCTGCTGCACGAGCCTCGTTTGAGGGCCATCTTGAACATCAGAGGCGAAGGCTTTCCTATGATGGTCGCTTTCGCTCCCGACGCGAACTCAAGCGCCTTCACTATGGGTCCCGGCGCCATGGCCGGGCCATCCTTTGACATGTACACCCTCGAGCTGTGGGTCGCGACCAGGCGGGCCCCCGCCCTCGCGAGCCTAGCCGCCCTGTCGAGCTTCTCGTAGGTCAGTTTCCTGTCGAGCCCTATGACCACGAACTTCGTTCCGTCCCTGTCACTCCTGCGGTGCCCGAGCCTGCTCATCTCCTCCTCCAGCCCGTCCTCCCCGACCAGGAAGTACGTCACCTCCCCGTGCTTCTCCTTCAGGAACTCGGCCGTCAGGGCTCCGCTGGTGAGGACCTCCTCCCTCCTCACAGGTATGTCGAACTCGGCGAGCCGCCTCCATATCGTTTCTGTCGAGTCGGTCGAGTTGTTGGTGACGACCAGCAGCCTCCGTCCCCTCTCCCTGAGCGCTTCGACCGCTTTCGTCCCGCCGAGCTTCACTCTGGACTCCTTCCCCTTGTAGAAGACTCCGTCAAGGTCGAACAGGAAGAGTTCCTTGCCGGCCAGAGTGCCGCGGCCGCGTGCCCCGGGTCCTCCGTCCGATGTCGTCCCTCGTCGACGCCCTTTCGGCATATCCGATCGCTCACCTGTAGCTGCTATAGACGGGATACTGACTGATCAGGGCGAGGTTCAGGGTCAGAACGTTGACGTACGGATCGCCGAACACTATGGACACGAGCGGCGTGTTCTCGTCTACAAGCAGCTTCAGCTGGCTTTGGGATATGCCCGTCGCGTTGCTGATGCCTGGTATCTGGGCGTAGGCCTCTTGGACGGTGATGTCAGGGTCCACTCCAGAGTCCGAGTCGTTCCGCGGCTGGAAGAAGATGGGCTGTGTGAAGTTCTGGGCTATGAGGTTCGATCCCACGGGCTTTCCATACGGTTGGAGGATCTCCCCGTTGGCTTGCCACGGCAGGACCACCTGGGCTATCCCCGTCACCAGCAGGGGGAAGAAGAGTCCGCAGAGAAGAAGAGAGATCAGTGCGATCCCGACTATCGGCCTCACGTGCCTCGAACGGCTTGCGCCTTTGCTTGTCACTCTCTCGCCTCGCTCATGGGTGTACCAGCGATATCAGCACGTCTATGGCCTTGATTCCCACGAAGGGCGCCACCACCCCTCCTGCCCCGTAGATCAGTGTGTTCCGCAGAAAGAGCGTCATCGTGTCGGCCGGCTTGAATGAGACTCCTCTCATCGCCAGCGGTATGAGAAGGGGTATGATCACCGCGTTGAAGATCAGGGCAGAGAGGACCGCGGTGTGCAGGCCCAGCCCTAGTATGTTCAGCCGCTCCAGGGCGGGGTACGCGGACGCGAAGAGCACCGGGACGATCGCGAAGTACTTCGCGACGTCGTTCGCTATGCTGAACGCGGTGACCGCCCCGCGGGTCATGAGCAGCTGCTTCCCCAGCATCACCACTTCGATGACCTTCGCAGGGTTAGACTCCAGGTCCACCATGTTCGCCGCCTCCTTGGCTGGCTCGGTGCCCGAGTTCATGGCAAGCCCTATGTCCGCCACTGCCAGCGCCGGAGCGTCGTTCGTGCCGTCGCCTATCATGGCGACTATCCTTGACTGAGCCTGCTCGCTCTGCACCACGCCGTACTTGTCTGCCGGCTTCGCCTGTGGCACGTATTCGTCTATTCCCACTTCCTTGGCTATGCTCTTGGCGGTCAGGGGCTGGTCGCCCGTGATCATCACGGGCCTGATGCCCATCGTCTTCACGGCCACTATCTTCTCCTTGATGCCAGGTTTCAGCGTGTCCTTCAGCCTGATGAAGCCCAAAAGCCGGCCGTCCCTGACGACGGCCATCGGCGTGCCGCCTTCCAGCGATATCGATTCGGCGACACCGTCTGACTCCTCCGTGGAGGGCGCGATGGCCTTGACTGCGTCGGGCGCGCCTTTGATCACTTCGACGTCGCCTGAAGGGACCAAGTCTGCGACCGAGTCGGCATGCTTCCTGCTTATCCGCCCGCCCTTGTCCATCTCCTTGCCGCTCTTCGGAAGCGCGAAGCTGCCCGTGGATGCGAGCAGGACCCCGCTCGTCCGGGTCGTCGCCGAGAACTCGTAGACCTTCGACTTGGACAGCGAGTTGAGCTCCTTGGGTATGAGGCCCTTCTCGTAGGCGAGCCTCACGACGCTCCTCCCCTCGGCCGTGTCGTCGTACCAAGAGGATAGGAACGCCGCCTCTCCGACCTCCCTCGCCGTGTGCCCTCCCACCGGGACGAACTCCACGGCCTGCCTGTTGCCGACGGTGATGGTGCCCGTCTTGTCGAGGAGAATCACGTCTGCGTCGCCCGCTGCTTCTATGGCCTTCCCGGACTTCGCCACCACCTTCCTCCGGTAGAGCCTCGACATGCCGGACAGCCCGATCGCCGGGAGGAGCGCCCCTATGGTCGTAGGCAGGAGGCAGACATACAGCGCGATCATCACCGAGAGGTCCCCTCCGAGCCCTAGGACCACCGAGAGCCCCGCCAGAGAGGCTATCACGATGGTGAAAATCGCCGTGAGGCCGATTAAGACCACGGTGACGGCCTGCTCGTTCGGCGTCTTGGGCCTCTTCGCGGCCTCCACCATCTTGATCATCTTGTTGATGTACGACTCCTCCGGGTCGACCGTCACCCTCGCCACCATGGTGTCGCTCACCACCGTCGACCCGCCGATCAGCACGTCTCCCGGCGCCTTGCGCACGGGCGCTGACTCGCCGGTGACGAGCGACTCGTCCAGCATGGCTATGCCTTCGAGCACCTCGGCGTCGATCGGGACCAGGTCGCCCTTGTCGAGGCGCACTACGTCTCCCCTGCGGAGGGCCGATGACGGCGTCGGCACGACCTTCTCAGTCCAGTCTTCCCTGACCAGCTTCTTGCTGAGGACTTCACTCTCGAGCCTCCTGAGGCTGCTGGCCGTGTTCCTGGCCTGCTGCTCCGCAAGGGCGTCGGAGAGCGTGCTGAACCAGACGGTCACCAGCAGGATGGCCGCCACCTCCACGTAGAACGTCACATCGGCGGTGCTCGACAGCGGGCTGAAGGCTGCCGGGTCGACCGCCATGGCGACCACTACGAAGAACATCAGCTCGACGATGAACATCACTGGGTTGGAAACGAGGGAGAGAGGGCTCAACCGAGCCACAGAATCCCATAGGACCCGCGCCCATGCCTGCGACCGCCCGGGCTCGTCTGCCTGCCGCTCGCCGCTAGCCAAGGAAGTTCGCCTGTCCGTGGAGATACTGGAGAATGGGTCCCACCGCAAGGAACGGGAAGAACGTCAGGACGACGAGGATCAGGATGCTTGCCACCAGGACCCCGGAGAAGAGCAGGCTGTCGGTCTTCAGCCCGACCTCCGGGCTCCTCTTCCTGCCTATCATCGACCCGCCCATCGCGAGAAGAATCGCTATCGGGGCGTACCTGCCGACGAATATCACGATGGCGGTCGAGATGTTCCAGAACGGGGTGTTCGCCGACGCGCCGAAGAAGTCCGAGCCGTTGTTGGATGCCGCGCTGGTGAACTCGTACAGCACCTGCGTGAAGCCGGAGGCGTTCATCGAAACGCCGATCTGCGCGGCCGCGCCGGAGGCGAAGGCCACGAGGGTGGGCACCAGTATGACCAGCGGGTGGATGAGGAACGCGACCATCACCAGCTTGACGTCCCTGGCCGTTATCTTCATCCCGAGGTACTCGGGAGTCCTCCCCGACATCAGCCCGACGACGAACACGGTTATGATGATGAACATTATCATGTACATCAGGCCGACCCCCTTCCCGCCAGGGGTCGCCTGGATCAGCATCCCCATGAATGCGGCGAGGATGACGAACGGGTGCATCGCATACAACGACGCGTTCACGGAGCCGGTGGTGACCGCGGTCGTGACCACCGTCCAGAAGGCTGAGAAGAATCCCCCGAACCTGGTCTCCATGCCCGGGCCGAGCGTGGTGGTGGGGATGAAGCCGATGGCAAGGTCGATCGCAAAGAGCGAGTAGGCGGCGACCAGTATTGGCCTGTACTCGCGCTTCTTCTCCGGGCCGAGCATCTCACCGAAGACGAATATCAGGGCCGTGGGCAGGAGGAGCATAAGGCAGATCTCGAAGACGTCGCTCACCGGGCTTGGGTTCTGGAAGGGGTAGGCCGAGTTCGCCCCGAAGTACCCTCCTCCATTGGTCCCCAGCTGCATGATTGAGACGAGCGAGGCTATGGGGCCTATCAGGATCATCTGCGACGCGCCCGTCACCGTGGAGATGGTCTGGTATCCGTTCAGGCTCTGAGGCACTCCGAGGGCGACGAGGACGACCGCGGCGACCAGGCAGAAAGGAATCAGGAGCCGGGTGAGGGACCTTACGAAGTCGACGTAGAAGTTGCCCAGGTCCTTTGACCCCGCGAGCAGGCACCGTATCATCGCGACGCCCATGCAGATCCCGGTCGCCGCAGACGTGAACTGCAGGAACTGGATGGCGCTCATCTGGCTGAGGTAAGAGAGAGTGGTCTCGCCGTTGTAGTGCTGGAGGTTCGTGTTCGTCCCGATCGATATCACCGTATTCAGGGCCAGGTCCCATCTCACGCCTGAGAACCCCTGAGGATTGAGAGGGAGCTCGCCCTGGAAGGTCAGGATGACGAAGGCTATCGCCATCTGCACGAGGTTGACCAGGAGGCCTGAGAGGAAGTACTCCTTCCACCCCATGCCGCGGTGGACGTCGACGCCGATCAGGCGGTAGACTCCGTTCTCGACGGGGTCGAGGAACCTGTCCAGCCTGCTCGGCCCGTGGGTGTATATCTTCGCGATGTAAGGTGCTATGGCCTTAGCTGCCAGTATGCTTCCGCCGAGTATGGCTACCACATACGCTGCGTCCAGGATTGTAATCATTCTCTCGGGTTCCTCTAGAGCTCATGGCGTTGCAGAGTCGGCTCCTTCCGACTGCCTACTGGCCGGGCGCCCGGGCGGCTTTCCGCATGTTCTCGTCGGTTCTGGGACCCTTGTGAGAGTGGAGCACCACCGAAGTCACTGTGCTCTTGACCCCCTTGATCTTCATCACGCGGTTCTTTAGGATGTCCCTGAACTCCTCTATGTCGTTCGCCGAAACGAGGCAGACGACATCGAACTCCCCCGTCACCTCATACATCTCTTCGAGGTCTGGAAGCTCTTTGAGAGAATTAACGACGTGGTCCATCATAGGCGAGTCGACGAAGATGTTCACGAACGCTAGCAGCTTTGGCAAACGATTTCATCGAGGCCTTGGGGGCGCCCCCTGATTCCCGTATTTATGCGTCGCTATGGGCTCCCAACAGCAGGCGCGCCGACAGACCGCCCCAAATGATTTTTATCTCGCTGGCGGCAAGTCATGCTCCCAAATGACAGCGGGGACGGAGGCACCGTAGCATGGCAAAGTACGTTCTGGTGTCAGACACGACCCTCTCTCGGACCTACAGGAACGTCCCCCTGCTCGACTTCATGGCGAGCGCCCCCACAAGCAAGCTGCCGGGCTCGATTTACTCCTTCATGAAGGGGCCTGCGCCGGCCTCCGTAGACGGAAGGGCGGCCTTCGCCCCGTACTCGATCCGCAAGCTCGAAGCCGCGCTTCTGAAGGAGAACAGGCGCGAGGACGTGGTCGTGGCGCAAGAGACCCACGTGCAGGACTTCGTGGACGAGGACACGGAGATAATAGGGGTGTCCACCATGGACCCGCTAGGGCTCGGCCCCCTCACGATGTCCTACAGCGTCTTCTTCGAGACGTCTGCGCCGGCCTACGTGTACAAGGAGTTCAGAGACCTCCTCGCGCTGATCAACAAGGTCAGGAAGGGAAAGAAGGCCAAGCTGCTCGTAGGGGGACCGGGCGTCTGGGAGCTGACTGTGCACCCCGACGAGATGGAGAAGAACGGGATAGACTATGCGTTTCAGGGAGAGGCAGACGACATAGCCTCGGACCTCTTCCGGTACGTCAGCGAGAGCGGGAGCGAAAGGAACGAGTTCTTCAAGGGGTTCCAGACCTTCGACGAGCACTTCCACAAGAGCTGGATGGCCGACGAGAGGTTCATCTCTAGATACCAGTTCTCCAAGCAGTTCCCGACCCTAGACGACATCCCGGACATCGTGGGCCCTACGGTGAAGGGAATGGTCGAGGTCATGCGCGGGTGCGGAATAGGTTGCGACTTCTGCGAAGTGACGCTCAGGCCTCTCCGCTACTACCCGCCGGAGAGGGTCAGGAGGGAGATACAGATCAACCTCGCGGCGGGAATGGCTAACGCCTGGCTGCACAGCGACGAGTTCTTCGCGTACCAGCACGGGCGCAACTTCGTGCCCAACGAAGAGGCGCTCATGGACCTCCTGACGACGGTGATGAGCACTCGCGGGCTCGGTCACACGAACCCCACCCACGGACGAATCTCGATTCCTGCAGCGTACCCCGAGCTCATGAAGAAGCTCGGCCGGGCGATAAGAGCCGGCCCAGACAACTGGATAGGCCTGCAGGTGGGCGTCGAGACGGGCAGCGACCGTCTGGCCGCTCTTCACATGCCGAACAAGACGCTCCCTCTCAAGGTCGGGCCTGACGGCTCTTGGGCCGGCATAGTGTGGGACGGGACCAGAGTGATGAACGAGAACTACTGGCGCCCCGCCTTCACGGTCCAGGTGGGCCAGGCAGGAGAGACCCCCGAGGACAACTGGGAGACCGTCGCCCTGATAAACCGCATGAGCAACTCGAGGCTCGGCAACGGGCATCCCTTCGAGTTCACGATAACCCCGATGCAGAACGTGCCTCTGGGCCTCCTGAAGAGCAGGGACTTCTCGTCTCTCAAGCTAGACGAATCGCAGCTCGCGGTCTATTACGCCTGCTACAGGCACCTGGCCAAGATTGCGGCTCGCGACGCCAGGCGCGCCTCCGACGACGCCAACGCTCTCGTGAGGACGGTCGCGGGCGGTCTGATAGGACTGGGAGGGTGGGCGATGTTCCGCGTGGTTAGCGGGGTGTGCAAGAAAGGCGGGCTGGACCTGGACAAGGCCGCGACCTACGGGCTGACCGGGGCCCGTCTCGAAGCGCCTATGATAGCCCAGTAGATTCTTGAAATCAACCCGCCAACTGTTTTAAGGGCATGGATTTGTCCCCCTCCAAGCGCGCATGGAGATTTCCCAGTTCCAGAACTACGTCACGCAGTCTAGGGCCCGCGTGAAGGGAAACAAGAACACGCCCGTCGCGGAGTTCGAGCCTCTCCTCGCGAAGGTCAAGGGAAGGCTCAGGCAGACAGGCTCCAAGTCTCTGAAGGCCAACCTCAACGGGGTGATCGTCGAGCTTGTGACGAACAGCCAGCACCAGGCCGACTTCTGGTCGAGGAACTGGTGGGAAGGGGAACCCTCAGTCCTTCCCCACTCCAGGATCTACTCGGCCACGGGGGTCGAAGGGGAGGAGCCCGCGGCTTACTACTGCCCCGCGCTCAAGACCGCTTTGTTCATCAACACGGAGTACTACGGACAGTGCAAGTCGTGGGCCCTGGGGATGGCCGCGGCGATCCTCGAAAGGGGCTTCAACACCCTCTCTATACACGGGGCCACGGCCCTCTACAAAGGGAAGGGCGTGGTGATAATCGCCCCTACCGGGACCGGAAAGACCACCCACTCGTTCAAGATCTTCATGAACGACGAGGGCAAGATATGCGGGGACGACTGGGCGTACGTCGAATTCCCAGACCCCATCCCTGACAAGCCGCGCTCGCGCCTCGTCGCCAGGCAGCCCGAGAGGGCGCTGTACATGCGGTCGGAGTCCCAGAGGGAGCAGGGCTGGCTGCGCGAGGTCTTCGACAAGTCGATGAATGAGAACGTCACGACCCGGAAGGAGGACTGCGAATACCCGACGGGGGAGGACCTCTGCTCGCTGACCAAGAAGAGGTGCGTGTTCAATGAAGGGATGTCCTGGTGCTACTACGCCTTCGGCAACTCCCGTGTCCTGATAAGGCGGGAGGACATCCTAGGGGCACACAAGGTAGTGAACGAAGTACCGGTCGACCTCGTCGTCCTGCTCCGCAGGGACGACCACAGCCCCCCTGAGGTGCGACTCACCTCGGACCAGGCAATAGACGTACTCCAGAAGGGTGAGTACATGGTGTTGCCCGGCGCCGGCCCGAAGGAGAAGTGGGGGACGATGTCGTACGAGCCGTGGTACAACCCCTACCTGCTCGAGCTGGACGCTGCCAGGCAGGGCCGCTTTTTCAGGGCCATGTTCGAGAACTGGAACATTCCATGCGTGATACTCAACACCGGAGTCGAAGGGATCCAACAGAGTCATCAGAGGATAGTGGCCGCCCTCGAGTCCTCTAACTAAGCCTCAGGCCCGCACCGTCCCCGCTCCCTTCAACCCCCCTGCCGAAGCCGACTGCTGAGGAGGGCCGAGATGCTAGTCATAGAATTCCTGCTCGTTCTCTTCCTGGCCTCGATCTTCGCGGGCGTGTTCGGCTCCATCGTCGGGCTCGGCGGGGGCGTGGTCGTGATTCCAATACTGACGCTGTGGCTCGGCGTAGACATCCACTTCGCAATCGGCGCGAGCATAATCGCGATAATCGCGACGTCGAGCGGGGCGGCGTCCGTGTACGTCAAGGACAAGCTCACGAACCTCAGGGTCGGCATGTTCCTCGAGCTCGGCACGACAGCGGGCGCGATCGTCGGGGCTGCGCTGGCCGCTTACGCAAACTCCGAGGCCTTGGAACTGACCTTCGGGAGCATCCTGCTGGTCATGCTCGTGCCGACGGTGATGAGGTTCGGCGAAGAGACGCCTAAGAGCCCCGAGCTGAAGGGCCTGTCGAAGAGTCTGGGGCTTACCGGGTCGTACGTCGACACCAACGGCTCGACCGTGACCTACAACGCGACAAGACCGAAGACCGGCCTCGCAGGCATGGTAGTCGCAGGCGTGCTTTCGGGCCTCCTCGGAATCGGCAGCGGCGCTTTCAAGGTGCTCTCGATGGACCTGGCGATGAAGCTCCCGATCAAGGTGTCCACGACTACCTCCAACTTCATGATAGGGGTGACAGCGGCGGCCAGCGCGGGAATCTATTACGTCCGCGGCGACGTGGATCCTGTGATCGTCGCGCCCGTCGTGCTCGGGATAATCATCGGCGCCGCGATCGGCGCGCGCTTCCTGGTCAGGGCGAGAAACCCGACCATCAGGAAGGCGTTCGCCCTGGTCTTGGCCCTGGCCGCAATAGAGATGATACTCAGCGCCTATGGGATATGAGATGGTGACCCACACAGCTTGAGCACAAAGGACCCCGAGTCGATGAGCACGGTCATCGGCAATGTGCTTCGATACGGCGTCTTCCTCTCGGCCGCGGTGACGCTCCTCGGCACCGTCCTGCTCGCGGTTCAGACCGGAGCGTCGGGGATCGGCCAGTTCCTAACATACAACTCGGCGCAGGTCCCCCACGGGACCTTCCCGGTGAGCCTGAGCTCCCTGGCAAGCGGGCTGGCGCGCGCCCAGCCCTACGCCATCATCGAGCTGGGGGTCATACTCCTCATAGCGACTCCGGTCTCCCGAGTGTCGATGTCCGTGTTCCTCTTCGCTGCGGAAGGGAACAGGAAGTACGTCGCCATCACGGCGATAGTGCTGGCCTTGCTCCTCTTCAGCATGCTTGTGACTCCTTTCATCCCGGGTTTCAACGCCTAGAGGCCTGCGCGTCCTCAAGCATAACTACGTCACGCGCTCACCGGGTCGAGATGGTCACGAGGACGGTGTTCTTCGACTTCGGCGGGACCCTCTTCGTTATGAAGCACCACCGCGCGCTGCAGCTCCTCCTGCGCGAAGAAGGACGCGACACCGACCTGCGCTCGATACACGCGGCATACATGAGGGCCGAACCCTGGTGGCTCTCGGTATACGGGAGCGGACCGACTGACCCGAGAGCGACGGAGGACGCGTACAGGGCCCTGGACGCGAGGGTCGTGCTCGAGCTCTTCCCGGACGAGACGCCTTCGGGCGCCGAGGGGTTCTCTAGGCGCGTACGGGACAGAGGGCTCGCCATCGAGGATGCCATGCCCTCTGAACTCTATCCTGACGCGATGCCGCTCCTGGTCGAGCTCAAGAAAGAGGGCCTCCGGATGGGCCTGATATCAAACGCCACCGTCAGAACAAGAAGGACCGTCGAAGCGACAGGCCTGACCGACTACCTGGACCCGATAGTCATATCGGCCGAGGTCGGGTGCTCGAAGCCGAACCCTGAGATATTTAGAATCGCGCTGGCAAGGTCGAGGACGCGGGCGGAGGAGGCCATCCACGTCGGCGACGTGTACGAGTCTGACGTGGTCGGGGCAAGGAGCGCGGGGATGAAGGGGATACTGATTGACAGGGAGGGCCTGGACCGCCACGGGGATTGTCCTAGGGTCTCGACGCTGGCCGACGTCCGAAGGTTCACGTAGTCCGCTCGTAGCTCGCGCAGAGCATCCCGTAGTAGGTCGGAACCTGATACGACAGAAGCTCTCCGGCCATGGGCACCACCGACAGGACTCCCGCAAGCATCGTCATCTGCCAGAGGCTGTCAGGGCTCGCCCCGGCCACGAAGTCCATGTCCATGTTCATTATCGACGCGAGCCTGCCAGCCCGGATCGCCTCGACAACTCTTCTGTCGTACTCCTCGGCCCTCTTGTCGAACCCATAGGGGCCGCTCTTCTTGTGAGCGTGCGCCTGGTCCGCGCTTGCGACGAAGGCCACCCGCCTTCCCTCCGCTTCGGCCCTCTCGGCCACCACCTCTCCGAACTCGAAGTTCTGAGCAAGGGGGATCCCCCTAGCCGGCGTGACTATGAGCACCTTGGCCTTCCTCCTCCTGAGGAAGAACCACAGCGGGACCAGCGTCCCCCAGTCCATGGCTAGGTCAGATAGAGGCCCCTGCAGGGCGCCGTAGTTGGCGCCCACCACCGGCAGGCCCCTCCTCTCCGCCGCCTCGATCACCTTCGCCCCGAACTCCACGTCACACTTCGCCCGCAGCTTGACCTCCCTCCTCCCGTCGGCGACCCTGCCCGATGAATTCTCCGAGACGACCACGCCGATGTGCTTCTGCATCCTCAGGTTGTGAGGGCTCGCGATGACGATGGTGTCGGGCTTCGCCTCACCCATCGCCCGGGCGACCTTCATCATCCCCTCCCTCGTGGGCGCAAAGAGCTCCAGCTTCTTGCCTGCAAGAGCGGGCACAATCTCGCCCCCGTGCGGCGTGATGCAAGCGTACACTATCGGCACGTCGGCCGCGACGGGGCGGCCCGTCGTTTCAAGCCTTTCGGTCGAGATAGTCCAGTATGCCCATCACCGAGGTCCTGACAGAGACGCTGGCATAGATCGGAAGGTCCGAGACCCCGGCCTCCCTCTCGACCTCCTCTTCCATCGCCAGCGCTATCTGGTCCAGCCCCAGTCCTCTCTTCCTGTGGGACCCTACCTTCTCCACCCACTCGTCCACCTTCTCCAGCGTGTTCCGGAACACCCACCCCGGGTCGCTCCTCGGCCCGAAGTGCGGGACGAGCAGGCTCGTCGGTTCAGTGCCCTCGAGCTTGCGTATGGACGCCGCCAGGCCGCCAGGGTCAAAGCTGGGCGGAGGAGTGGTGGGGATCAGCGCGCCCATGCCAGGGTACACGATCCCGACCGCGTCTGCCGTGATGAGGCTCTTGGAGTTCTCGAGCAGCACGGAGATCTGGTGCGGCGCGTGCCCGGGCGTGTGGATGGCCACGACCGACAGCCCGTCTCCGAGGTCAAGGTGGAGCTCTTCCCCTACGGCGGTTATCCTCCCCTCGGGAACGGGGTCGGGGGCCCCGTAGAGCCTCACTATGGCCTCCCCGAACACCCTGGTGGCGCTCTCTATGAGCTTCTTGGGGTCGACCAGGTGCTTCACGCTCCTTTCGTGCGCTATCACGGTCGCGTTCGGCATCTCCTTCAGAAGCCGCCCGGCGGCTCCTGCGTGGTCTAGATGCACGTGGGTCGGGATGAGATACCTCACCTCGGAGGGCATGACGCCGCACTCGGCGAGGCCTGCGAGGACGCTTTCGGACGATGTCGCGTACCCACAGTCCACGAGCGTGGGCTTCGGCCCTCTGACCAGGTAGGCACAGACCGTCTTCGGCTGGCCGAGGGCGTAGGTGTCTAGCATGCGGACCCGCTCGGTGATTCTCGTCGCGTACACGGGGACCGCCTAAGAAGGGCCTCTCCGATTCCCGAACTCGACTGCCAGCATGGCCAACGAGGCCGCCCCGTACTTCAGGACCTCCTCGTCGACCTTGAACCTTGAACTGTGGTTTGGATAGACGCAGCCCTTGAGCGGATTCTTCGTTCCCAAGAAGTAGAACATCCCTGGGGCCTCCAAGAGGAACCTGGAGAAGTCCTCTCCGCCGAGAATCGGCTCGATCCTCTTCACCTTCATCCCGGCCACTCTTGCGAGCACGCCTGCGGCCTTCTCCGTGACCCACGCGTCGTTGACGGTCACAGGATACGCGTCCTTCTCGAACTCTATCTCGGCCTTCGCTCCGAACACCTTGCAGACCCCCTTCGCCACTTCTTCCACCTTGGCCTTCGCAAGCCTCCTTGTCCTCTCGTCCAGCGTCCTGATCGTTCCGTCCAGCCTTGCCTCGTCAGGGATTATGTTCTCCTTCGTCCCCGAGTGGACGGAGCCCACCGAGATGACGAAGGGGCGCACCGGGTCGATCATCCTCGCCGAGATCCCCTGCAGGGCCAGGATCATGTGCGCCGCGATGTAGACCGGGTCCACCGTCTCGTGCGGAGCCGAGCCGTGCCCGCCCCTCCCCACTATCCTTATCCTGAACGTGTCGGGCGCGGCCATCATCGCTCCCGCCCTCACGCCGAACTCCCCGACGCTTCTGTTGCCGCTGATGTGCAACCCAAAGACATAGTCCACCCTAGGATTCCGCATCACTCCCTCCTCGATCATCGGCAGGGCCCCGCCTCTTCCGCCGTGCTCTTCGGCGGGCTGGAAGAGAAACTTCACCGTCCCCTCGAGCTCCTTCTTGTTCTCCGCGAGTATCCTGGCGGCGCCAAGTAGCATCGCCACGTGCGTGTCGTGGCCGCACGCGTGCATGACGCCCTTCACCTTCGACCTGAACTCGACGTCAGCCATCTCCTCGACAGGCAGGCCGTCCATGTCCGCCCTCAGCGCGACCACCTTTCCTTCCCGTGCCCCTCTGAGGACGCCGAGCACCCCGGTCCCGCCGACTCCTCTCTTTGTTTCTATGCCGAGGGCTTCGAGGCGCGAGGCGACGAAGTCGGAGGTGGCTACTTCGTGATAGGACAGCTCGGGCCTCTGATGAAGCGCCCGCCTGTCCTTGATCAGCTCGGGCTCCAGTCTCCTAGCCTCCGACAGGGCGTCCATCGGCCCGCTCCGGCCGCGGACCAGTAAAAAAGCTCTCGACGCGTCTCAGGGCGCCGCCTCCCGGGTCATGCTTTTAGCACACGGAAGCGCACCACCCAGGGTTGGCGACTTCGGACGCCTCGAAGGCGGGGGCTGCCATCTTCGTGGGCACCGTCCAGTTCGCCATCTTCATGGTTCTGGCGGAGATATATTACCCCGGGTACAACGTCTCCCTGAACTACATCAGCGACCTGGGCGCAACGTGCACATCGGCGTGCGTGATCCACGAACCTTCCTCGGCCATCTTCAACTCGTCCGTCGTGGTGCTCGGGCTTGCGGTGCTTCTGGGGGCGTATTACATCCGCCGCTCGTTCAAGTGGAGCCCTGGGACAATCACAGTGGCCCTCGCGGGGGTCGGGGCGGTCGGAGTAGGCCTCTTCACTGAGACGACCGGGGTGTGGCACAGCGTCTTCTCGCTCGTCACCTTCCTCTTCGCAGGGCTGTCCGCCGTGTTGCTAGCGCGGTTCCAGCGGAGGCCCATGTCTTACTTCTCCGTCGCCCTGGGGCTCCTCTCGCTGGCGGCCCTCGTCCTTTCGATCCCGGACGAGTACCTCGGGCTCGGGCCCGGGGGCATGGAGAGGATGATAGTATACCCGGTCCTGCTGTGGGGGGTCGGGTTCGGGGCTCATCTGATGGGAGAGGCAGGAGAAGATTCAAAGCTCGCCGCAGGCACCGCGCTAGGGGCCTGAGGCCAACACCACCCGCTTCGAGCTGGCGCGGTCACGAGCTCTTCATCAGCTCGAGCTTCTCAGGCAGGTACTTCTCCACTATGTAGCTGAGACCGTACCTCGCGAAGGCCTCCTGCTCGCTCTTCTTCTTGATCTTCAGGAACGTGTCCAGCTCGTCGTGCCACATCTTCTCCGTGTATCTCGGGTCCGCCTTGAGTTCGTACAGTCTCTTGATGTCGATCTCAGTCAGCTTGTCCGAGGGCAGCTTGTACTTCACGATGTCGCTCGCCCACACCCCCAGCCACACGGCGTCGGGCGTGGTCAGTTCCCTCAAATGCGCAGCATTGGCCGAGTTGTGAAGCAGGACTCCGGAGCGTCCCCCGATGAAACGTTCTACCTCGGGGACCGAGATGTCGTAGACGTAGTCATCCGTCGATGGGGCCGGCGTCATCTCTGCGATGGGATCGAAGCTCACGTCGCTCTCGACCAACGAGCGAACTTCTTCAAGGATGACTCTCAGCTCCGGCGAGGGCGGGCGCAGCTGGCACTCCTCCAAGTGATAGAGAACCTCCTTCAGGCGTGTCCTGTTGGTGCCACCCTCGATACCGGATTGAACGACCTCGCAGATCCGCCTGTAGAGGTTTTTCGCCGCGATGTCGTGGCTTCCGTGACTGAAAATCTCCTTCTTGAGGGAGACCAGTCCGCTGGCGACCACAGGGAAAGCCTTCGGCATCAGGTAGGAGCTGCTCCTGGTGGAAGCCAGATGTGCCAGGATGGTCGACCTGTCGTCCTCGTGGAGGATGGTCTGGACGAGCCGTTCCACCTCTGAGCTGCCAGACACGATGAGGCACTCCCCTCCCTTCGAAAGTGAAGCCGTCACGCCGATGTTCGACATCAGGTAGGCGAGCTCGGAGATGAGGCCGGGGTTCTTCATCTTCCAGACTATCCCGCCCGAGTTGGTGATGTAGCCGTCCCCGAAGCAACCTCTGAGGAACTCGAGGACGTGCTCCTTCCTCGCAGTTAGCATCACCCTCGGGACCCTCTTTCTTGCGAAACCCGTCCCGCACAATCTCAGGAAGAGGAGGCCCGTGGGAGTTCCCCCGAACCTGAGTTCCACTCCGTTGCCCGCCAAGTCGACCTTTCTCGTCATCGTCGCGCGCGGGAATACGGCCCGAATGCACGCCTCGGCGTCCTCCACCACTTCCGGCTCGTGGAGCCCGAATGACAGCACGACCGACCGGGGGACGCCCTCGACCTTCGTCACCCGTCCTTCAGAGATGTAGTACCCCAGTAGCCTAGAGAACTCCTTCGTGAGCCAGAGTCTCGCCGGAACCAAGTCCATTCTGTGGTGGTCCTTGCAGCTCACGAAGGCCGTGTGGAGATGTTTGGCCAGCTTCGGTTTCTTCGATCCGCGCTCGAACGTCTCCAGCTTCCTCCGCCTGTGGTACTTGGAGGCCTCGTCTTCAACGTGGACATAGAGCTTTGGCAGTTTCATCGCTTTAGACAATTCTAGCAGTTCGCCGACGACGTCTATGGCAAGAGGCCGCCTAGACGCTATCTCCGCCCTGCGTTCGACAACAAGCAGGTCCCCCTTCCTGATCTCAGAGGAAGGCACCGAGACTATCCTGCCCTCCCTAAGGAGGAATACGCTGTGGTTGGAGGTCACGGTCACTGACCTCCCAGAGGAGGTCAGAATGGTGAGGAGCGGCCAGGTCTTCCGGTGCCTAATCGCGGCTGACACAGGCATGAACCTTACTTTGTTCGCGTTGTCGACTGTAAGGACATCGAAGGGCACGCTTCCCGAGGCTTCGTTTTCGAAGGCATCGGTGAATCTTCCATACTTCTCCAGACAGGCATCGACGAACTCGCCGATCTTCACAAGTTCTGAATTGCCGTGGCCGTCCCTGACCATGATAGGCTCGTCTCGTTGGACCGACCCTGACCGACAAACCATCGCGATATGGGCCCCCCACGGGTCGGCGTCGCAGAGTATTCCGACGGGGAGCTTGAGCTCCTGGTTGAGGCGCCTGAGCAGGTATCTGGTCGAGCGCGGAGGCTGGCCGGCAGTGTTGATGAGCAGCGCCTTGTACTTTGTGTGCACGCGCTCCTCTATGAACCTAGTGAAGAGCCCGCCCTTCTCGATCGCAAGGACCATCTCTGCGTCCGTGTCGGCGAACTCCGCGGTCGTCAGCGCCGGCCCTATCATCACTCCGTCGGGGTTGGCCGACAGGTCCGCCTTCTTGCCCTCGTAGCCGGGGACCGTGTATTCTATCGTCATGTTTCCGAAAATCGCGCTCCTCTCTTCAGGGTAGATGTTCATGTCCTCCCTGGCCATCTGCATGAGCACTTCCAGGTCAGTGATGAGCTCGTCCGACTCCGCCTGGTCCTGGAACTCCACGTTGAACGCCTGCGCGGAGTAGAAGACGTCCCTCAGGGTGGACGTGCGCTTCTCGCCGACGAGCTTCTTGGCGAAGTACGCGAGCCAGACGAGCTGGGTGAACGGCCTGATGTGCTTGATGTTCGACGAGGACTTCTTCACTGTCGTTGGGCCCAGGACGAACTGCTGGAGCTTCCTGTCGTAGACGATGTTGCGCACGGAGCGGCTCGCCAAGGTCAGGCTGGGGAACCTCCCCTCGTCCAGGTCGTCGTAGACGCTCTCGCCCAAGTGCTTCAGCAGCGCCTGCGCGTTGGTCTTCCTAGCTTCTGCCGTACTCGTCGATTTTCTTTTGCTCAATCTCTATCTCCTTCGGGCCCTGGGCCGGTGCTTCTTCAGGCGCCTCCTCGGTCTCCTCTCCGCCCTCCTCCGCGGGCGCGCTCCCGGACGGCCCCATCAGGCGCTGGTACTCGGGTTCCTTCTTCTTTCCCGCGAGGTCGGTAGAGAACCTCGCGATCAGCGGGAGGTACTTGCCGTAGATGTTCAGCTTCTTCTGGACTGCTTCCATGCTCCCCTTCCTCGACAGGAATATCCCGAGCTGCCTCATGGCTTCGCGGACCGCGTTTCTGATCTCCCTCTCGATCTCGGGCCGGTCGGCGATGTACTCCTTCCCCACGGTCTTGTAGGGAATCCTGGTGGAGCACACGTGCGTTATCACGCCCACGGGGGCCTCAGGGGACACGTGATACCTGCGCCAGTCTACCCCATTGAGCACCTCGAACGAGACGTCCGAGCTCTCGTCGTACAGGAGGGGGATGCGGTTGGCGAACCTGAACAGTTTGACGCCCGGTTGCAGCGCCTTCCCGCCGTAGGCCACGCCCACCTCGACGAGGAAGGGGAAGCCCGAGTACGACGCGGGAGGCCTGCTGACGACCGTCGAGAACTCCGGCTGTAGCTCCTTGTTCATGCCCGCGAGCAGTATCTCCTCCCCTACCGGGGAGAGGACCGCCGCGTCGGGCTGGAGGAAGTCGGGGAACCTCTGCAGAGCGTCTACGATGGCCACGATCTGGAAGTTGTTGAGCCTCTTGGGCGGGAGCCTGGGGCTGACCCCTGCGAATTCGAGGAACCTGCCCGCTATCTTGTCGCCGACCCTGTGGAAGTGGGTCACCATGAACGACCTCATGTCGTGCTCCTCTGTGAGCTTCACGATACGCTTGAACGCCTCGACGTCTATCCCGTGCGGATGGGGCAGCGTCTCCTTGGGAGACGGCGGCATGGCCGACGTGGCGCGCTCGTAGAACGTCACCTGGCCCAGGGGATCGACGAACGTGATGTTCGCGTAGCTCGCCACCAAGGCGGTCTGCTTGAAGTATTCGCCGATCTTCTGGGAAGACCTGAGGTAGTCCCCCTCCAGGGTGAGGTCCACCCTCGTACCGGTGGTCCCGTTCGCCTCGCTCGACGTTCGCTTCAGCACCGTGGGCCTGTTCTCGCTGATGTCGATCATCATCTGGAACGAGTGCTTCTTCTTCCCGTCGGCAGAGGTCGTTATGACGACCGGCCTGTTGGTCGTGATCTGCCCGTAGAGTATGGCCATGGTCCCACCCAGGCCGAACATCCCTCGAGACTGGCGCAGGACGTACTTGGACCCGTAGAAGACCTTGCCGAAGGCGCTGGGCACATGCTGGGGCGGGACGCCCGGGCCGTTGTCCAAGACGGTCAGCCTGTAGGGCTTGGGGTCAGAGACGTCGGACGAGGACTCGTTGACCAGCCTGACGTAGACGTCCGGGGCGGTCCCGGCCATCTCTGCCGCGTCAAACGAGTTCTCCACGAGCTCTCTGACTGTCATGTAGAGGGCGCGCGCCGGGTTCGTGAATCCCGCGAGGTCCCTGTTGCGGTAGAAGAATTCTGAGGGCGATATCTCCGCGAAAGACGTCTTGCTACTCAGGATGCATCACTCCTTCTGCGGAAGCCAAAAGCCACGATGGACGCAAAACGACCCTGGGATTGGCAAAAACCTCCGCCCCGCAGGTACCAGCGGTCAGCGGATATATGCTCGCGTCGGGGAGGGCTCGGCGGAACTATCTCTACGACCGGCGCGAGCCGTCGAAGTTCTCGGGGGAGGTCCCCTCCCAAAGGAACATCCTCTCCAGCTTCCGCCTCGTCCGGGCTCTTTGCAGCGAGTTGTAGACAGTCTTGTGCTGGCTTCCTGACGCGAGAGATTTCACCGCCTCCGCTGCTAGCTGGGCCTCCGACGCGTCGCCGAGCACAGACACGGTCCGTCCATACACTGAGACGTAACAGTGCGTCAGCTCCTCTATCACCCTCCTCGACTTGCCGTTTATGCCGATTATCCTCCCTCTGATCCTCTCCAGCGAGTTCGCACTCCTCCCCGCGTAGTCCCGGAGGTCTATCACCTCGAGGACCGTGCCTTCCTCCATCAGCCGCCTGGCCCGCTGGGGGGAGAACCCCCTCCCTATCGCCTCTATGACCCGCGTGGCCCCGAAAGGGTCGCCTCCTGCCGCGTCTTCGCACTTCAGCGATACCAACCCTTCCTTGCTGTCGACGCTGAGCTTGACTCCGAGCTCGGCCTCGAGGAGCTTCTTCGAGCCGCCCTCCTTGCCTATCACCGCCCCCACCCTCTCCAAGGGGATCCTCACTGTCCTTTCGAAGCTCACTTCCCAAGCTCCTCCATCCAAGAATCTACGTCTCTGGGGAAGATGCCGCGCTTCCTAAAGAACCTGACCATGTTCGCCAGGTCGCGCCTGAAGAACTCCTCGGCCTGCGGGTGGGTTGTCAATACGGCGGACCCCATGTCGAAGAGCACCCGCTCGCTCTCTGTCTTGAAGACGTTGAACTCCGAGAAGTCCGAGTGCACCAAGCCTGCCCTCCTGCGCAGGGCGCCCAGCGTCTCGAACGTCCACGCGTAGTCATCTGGGCCCACCTCTGTCTCGGCGAACGTCGGCGCGGGGCTGGGAGGGGCCCCGATGTACTCCATGACCAAGATGTTCTTGTGGAATGCTATCGGCCTGGGGACCCTGACGCCAGCCGCAGAGGCGAGCTGAAGGTTCTTGAACTCCTTCCTCGTCCAGAGATATACCGTCTCTCTCGAGCCCGATGGGAGCCTCCCGAACCTCCTGTCTCCTGCTATGTACCCGACCCGCCGCCTGAAGTCCGAAGCCGAGACGAGGAAGATCTTGACGGCCACCGGTTCTCCCGTGGAGCCGACTCCGTAGTAGACCCGTGCCTCCTTCCCTGACCGCACGACCCCGTAGAGGTCGCGAAGAGTCTTCTTCGAGACAAGATCCTCGACAGCCAAGAGGGTGGCTCTGTCGAAGACCTCCTCCATGACCTTGCGCTGGTCAGAATCCTTCCTGAGGTACCTGTTCTCGCGCTCCGACTTCAGAATCCTCTCTTGGACCTTCCTGGACTCCCCCGCTTCCGCCATGGGCAGCCCATTTTCGCTGGAAAATTTATAGATTGGACGGGAGGCGCGATTCAGTCCTGTGGAACAGGCGTGAGAAGCGAGAGCCCGATGGAGATAGAAGACTCTGACAAGGAGGCAGGGGACAGGAGCGAACTCGAAGGAGAGCTCGAAGCTGAGAAGCAGAGGAGCGCAGAGCTGCTCAACCGCCTGAAGTACATGCAGGCGGACCTCGAGAACTACAGGAAGAGGGCCGACAGGGAGATGAGAGAGGCCGGCGAGTCCGCTCTCCGGTCGCTCGCTCTGAAACTGCTCGCCGTCGTTGACGAGCTGGACCTGGCGCTGATACACGCGGACAAGGGCGAGGGGGGCGCGGAGCTCCGGGAAGGGCTGGCAATGGTGAGGAAGAACTTCGACTCGGCCCTCGAGTCGGCAGGGGTGGAGAGGATTGAATGCCTGGGCAGGCCTTTCGACCCGGCCTATCACGAGGCTGTGGAGAGGGTCCAAGGAGACTCTGCGGAGGGAGACGTGGTCGTGGAGGAACTTAGGCCGGGCTTCACCTTCAGGGGGCAGCTCCTCAGGCCGAGCATGGTGAAGGTCGGCGCGCCGAGCGGCGGACTGAAGGAAGGAGCGAAGGCATGAGCGGCGCCCGCGAGAAGGTGATCGGCATCGACCTGGGGACGACAAACTCTGCAGGTGCCGTCCTCGAAGCGGGCAGGCCGGTCGTCATCCCCAGCGCGGAAGGCGCGACCCCGGCCGGCAAGATGTTCCCGTCCGTGGTGGCGGTCACACAGGACGGGCAGCTCCTCGTGGGCGAGCCGGCGAGGCGCCAGGCGGTGACCAACCCTGACGGGACGGTGTTTGAGATAAAGAGAAAGATGGGCACCGACCAGAAGGCTGCCCTGCTCGGCAAGGACTACTCGCCGGAGCAGGTGAGCTCGTTCATACTGCAGAAAATAAAGCACGACGCCGAGGTCTTCCTGGGGTATCCGATCAAGAAGGCTGTGATCACAGTCCCGGCCCACTTCAACGACAACCAGCGCCAGTCCACCAAGGACGCGGGCGAGATTGCGGGCCTCGAGGTGGTCAGGATAATCAACGAGCCGACGGCTGCGTCCTTGGCGTATGGCCTCGACAAGTCAGAGAAGGAGATGAAGATACTCGTCTTCAGCTTCGGGGGCGGCACCCACGACGCCACAATAATGGAGTTCGGCCAAGGCGTCTTCCAAGTCCTGGCTACCTCAGGCGACACCCAGACGGGAGGGACAGACATCGACAAGGCGACGATTCAGGTCCTTCTCCAGGACTTCAGGTCCAAGACGGGGATCGACCTCAGCCAGGACAAGACTGCCATGGCGAGGCTCAGGGAGGCGGCCGAGCAGGCTAAGATCCAGCTCTCCAACTTGACCTCCACAGACATCGACCTCCCCTTCATCGCCAGCGACTCGTCGGGTCCCAAGAACCTCCACTATACGCTGACGAGGACCAAGCTGGAAGAGGTGGCCAGGCCGATCGTGTCGAAGACCGAGGAGACCATCAGGAAGGTCATGAGCGACGGGAAGCTCCCGCCCGCATCGATAGACAAAGTGATCCTCATAGGAGGGATGACGAGGATGCCCCTCGTAAGGAAGTTCGTCGAAGACGTCGTGGGAAAGCCCGCGGAGCGCGGCGTGGACCCGATGGAGGCGGTGGCCATCGGGGCGGCGATACAGGGCGCCGTCCTCGCAGGAGAGATCAAGGACATACTCCTCCTCGACGTGACTCCGCTGTCTCTCGGCGTCGAGACTCTCGGGGGGATAACCGAGCACATCATCGAGAAGAACGCGACAATACCGACGAAGCGCAGCAAGACGTTCTCCACGGCCGCGGACTTCCAGACCGCGGTCACGATTCACGTGGTCCAGGGCGAGAGGTCGATGACCGCCGACAACGTCTCGCTCGGCATGTTCAACCTCTCGGGCATCCCTCCGGCTCCTCGCGGGGTCCCCCAAATCGAAGTGACCTTCGACATAGACGCGAACGGGATTCTGACCGTCGGGGCGAAAGAGATAGGCACGGGGAAGGAGAACAAGATCACCATATCGGCATCGACGAAGCTGTCGAAGGAGGAGAAGGAGCGGCTCGTCAAGGAGGCCGAGTCTTTCGCCGAGCAGGACAAGAAGAAGAAGGAGGAAGCCGAGCTGAGGAACGAGGCGGACTCGATACTCTATACCGTCGAGAGGACGAAGCGGGACCTCGAAGGAAAGGTGGACAGGGCCGCGTTCGACAAGGTGGACGCCGCAGCCCAGGCCCTGCGGAAGGCGCTGGAGGGCACCGACCCGGTGGCGATCAGGGAGAGCAACGAGGCCCTCAAGAGGGCGCTGCAGGAGGTAGGAGAGGCGGTGTACAGACAGGCCCAGAAACAGGGGCAGGCGCCTCCCCAGCAGCCCCAGCAACCCCAGCAACAGGAAGCCCCGGCCGGAGCCGCGAACGTCAGCGACGCCGACTACAAGGTAGTGGACGAAGGAAAGTAACTCCCGGCCATGGCCAAGGACTACTACGAGGTGCTAGGGGTCCAGAAGGACGCCTCTAAGGACCAGGTCAAGGACGCGTACAGGAAGCTCGCCCTCCAGTACCACCCGGACAGGAACAAGTCTCCCGAGGCCGAGGGGAGGTTCAAGGAGATCTCCGAAGCCTACGCGGTCCTGTCGGACGACGAGAAGAGGAGGCAGTACGACTCCTTCGGCCGCGAGGGCGTGTACCAGAAGTACAGCCAAGAAGACATCTTCAGGGGGGCGGACTTCGGAGAGTTCTTCAGGGGAGCGGGGTTCGGCGGGTTCGACGACATCTTCGCCCAGTTCTTCGGCGGCTCCCCGGACAGACGCCAAAGAAGAGGGGAGGACCTGACCTACCACGTCCAGGTGCGCCTCGAGGACATCCTCCAGGACTCCTACAAGGAGATAGACATCCCCCGGAACGAGGTGTGCGCCGTCTGCAACGGGAGCGGGGCGAGGCCGGGCACCTCCCCCCAGCAGTGTGACACCTGCGGCGGGACTGGTCAGGTCCAGCGTGTCCAGTCCGCGGGATTCGCCAGGATGGTGAGGATAATGGCCTGCGACAAGTGCAACGGCAGGGGCTACACCATAGCTATGCCGTGCAAGGAGTGCCAGGGCAGGGGGGCCGTAGAGAGAAAGAGGAAGATACAGGTCATGATCCCCTCCGGCATAGAAGACGGGCAGACCCTCCGACTGAGGGGTGAAGGAAACGCGGGCGAGAATGGCACTCCGCCTGGCGACCTCTACGTGATGATCAACCTCGCCCCTCACAGCCTCTTCGCCAGACAGGGGAGTGACGTCTACCTTGAGACGAAGGTGGGAGTCGTCGAGGCGATGCTGGGCGCCGAGCTCAGGGTCCCCACGCTCTACGGCGACGTCAAGCTCAGCGTCCCGCACGGGACGCAGCCCGGGACCGTGTTCAAGCTGAAGGGCAAAGGCCTCCCCAAGCACGGCGGCTGGGGGAAGGGGGACCAGTACATCAAGGTCAACGTCGAAGTCCCGCGGAGCCTCAGCGGCGGGCAGAAAGACCTCCTGAAGAGGTTCGGCTCCGCCTAGCCGGAGAACTTGTAGATCATCAGGAACGGCACTTCATCGATCTCCCGCACGGCGTTGGGAGAGCCCACCTCGCTCTCGACGGCCAAGGACACCGACCTCTCGCCGGCGAGGCTCACGATGGTGCACGTTCGTATCAGCCTGAGCGCCTCCCCTTTTCCGACGACCTCCCCCGAGTAGAACTCCCTCGAAAGGTGGACTTCGAGCTTCCCTTCCTTGAAGGTCTTCCCCACGAGCTCCTCGTCGCAGATGTTGACCAGGACCGACCCCTGGTACTGCGCAGTGCGGACCGAGAACCCGGCGCCGACCAGGCTAGGCCACCTTCGCGACCGACCTGGCACCGCATGCCTCGCAGACCATGAACCACATCCTCTTCTCCTTGTCTAGGTGGGTGTCCGGGCTCCCGCATACCGGGCATATGACCGCGTCCTTCACGTATCTCTGGAGCAGCTGGTAGAAAGAGTCTCTGTCCTTCCTGCCGATGAATATCGCACGGTCTCCGACGAGCGAAGCCGCCGTCGCGAGCTCCTTCGCGAGGTAGACGAGCATCCGCGAGGGGTCGCGCCTCAGAAGCTTCGGAAACTCCGAGTAGTTGCGGAATATCGTCTTGTTCCCGACCCATATCACGTCGGGCATGGGAAGTTCGAGGCGAAGAGATCCCGACTTCTTGGCGTCCTCGTCGAGGCCCGCCCTCGCCCTCGACAGGAGCTCTTCATATGACCTTGGCACTTCACGAATTTCCCGAACTGCGTATTTCAACTCTTCTGATTCTGGTTCCGTCAAGTAGGCGTCGGCTACTCTGCTACGAAGGTCGAGGGCTGGACACAGTTGGTAAAGGGTCCGAGAGCTGGCAGTTCAAACTTGGGTGACGAGATCCCTCAGCAGCAAGTAGACCAGAGTTGAGGAAGAGGCGACGATACCTAAGATTGATAATACAAAGACCGCACTCCCTCCCGGTGAAGGGGGGCAGGAAGTAAGTTGCTCGTTGCTAAACAAACAGGGATTTTCCAAACGGTACCAAAAGATTGAAGCCACGGACATGCAAAAAAGTCCCAATGAAGCATATTTCGCGACCGGATGGGACCGCATACCCAATCGTCTTCCTTGCCGAAGTTCCTCAAAAAGCTCTCACAACTACGACTCCGAGCACGTTGCTTGACTCTTTGACCAAAGGTCAGGAAGGTCGAGGAAGAGCGGGTCTAAAGGGTGGGTAGCCACGGAGGAGGCAAGAGAGTCATATGGAAGACAAGGATGAGTCGTCAAGCAGAAGCCAAAGTCGGATCATGAACTGACGCGACTTCGAAGGTTAAGTGGAAGCCTACATGAGCGAGTTACCGTCTACGACTATGCCTATCACTAGTTGGTCACAGGACTAGAACCCTCCGCCACGTCAAAGATTAAATCCGGAAACCCGAGCAGGCGCTTCGTGGAGCCGAGGGCGGAGTTCGGCGTCTTTGGCGGGTCAGGGTTCTACAGCTTCTTCGAGAAGGGAGTCTCCAGGACTCTGCGGACGCCATTCGGCGCGCCCAGCTCAAAGCTGACCATCTCCGACCTAGGAGGAAAGGGAGTCGCGTTCCTGCCGAGGCACGGACCGCACCACGAGTTCCCTCCCCACCAAGTCCCGTACAGGGCGAACCTGCATGCGTTCAAGCAGCTCGGCGTGACGAGGGTCTTGGCGCCGACCGCCGTCGGGAGCCTGAAGGCGGAGCTGAAGCCCGGAGACCTCGTGATCTGCGACCAGTTCGTCAACTTCACGTCGGGGAGGAAGGACACGTTCTACGACGGCCCAGACACCACGCACGTCAGCACAGCCGAGCCGTACTGCCCGCAGCTGAGGGCGATAGCCGAGAGCGCGGCGAAGGACATGGGGCTGAGGTTCCACCGACGCGGCACTGTGGCGGTCATACAGGGACCCAGGTTCTCGACCAAGGCAGAGAGCCGTTTCTTTTCGGCACAAGGATGGGACGTGGTCAACATGACGCAGTACCCGGAGGCCGTGCTGGCGCGCGAGCTCGAGATGTGCTACCTCAACGTCTCTCTGGTCACGGACTACGACGCCGGCCTCGAGGGGGACCCGGATGTCAAGCCTGTCTCCCATGAGGAGGTGATACGCGTCTTCAACGAGAACATGGGGGGGCTCCGCAGGCTGATAGCCGAAGTCGTCAAGCAGACGCCCAAGAAGAGGACGTGCGCCTGCGGCTCGGCGCTGCTCCATGCGAGGATGAGCGCCTGATGGCCGGCCTCGAAAGCGAGGTGAAGAAGGCGATAAGGTCTATCCCGAACTATCCTAGAGACGGGGTGGTCTTCAGGGACCTGACGACGCTCTGGAAGGACGGAAGAGTGACCAAGGGCGTCTCAGACGCCATGGTAGGCAGATGGAAGAACGAGCGGCTGGACAAGATAGTGGGCATCGAGGCGAGAGGGTTCATCGTCGGTGCGCCCGTCGCAGACAGGCTCGGGATAGGATTCGTGCCCGCAAGGAAGGCAGGGAAGCTCCCCGTCGACAAGGTGAGCGTCGAGTACGAACTCGAGTACGGAAAGGGAGGCCTGGAGATGCACCGGGACGCCATCTCCAAGGGAGAAAGGGTGCTGATAGTCGACGACCTGCTCGCCACGGGAGGGACCGCGAAGGCCGCAGCCGCGCTGGTGGAGAAGCTCGGAGGAGAGGTGGTCGGGCTGGCCTTCATAGCCGAGCTGAGCAGCCTGGGCGGCAGGAGGAAGCTTGACGGCTATCAGGTGTTCTCCGTCGCGAAGTACGACGGCTGAGGCCCTCGCTTGACCGAGCCGAAGGTAGTAAAATAGCCCTGGCGGGAGGGTACGCCGAAGTTGGGAAAGGTCGCAGACGACAAGCTGAGCGGAGAAGGAGCGCGGAACTTCAACTGGGCGAAGGCCCACATGGGGGCGCTCACCACCGTCGTGCAGAAGTACACGAAGTCGAAGGCGCTCGAGGGAGTCACGCTCGGAGTCTGCCTTCACGTTACAAAAGAGACGGCCGTGCTCATCGACGCACTGCTCGCCGCGGGGGCCGACGTGAAGCTCGCAGGCGCCAACCCTCTCTCGACTCAGGACGACATAGCCGCCTACCTCGCCGAGAGGGCCGAGGTCTTCGCCTGGAGGGGGGAGTCGTCGAAGGAGTATTCGTGGTGCATAGACAAGGTGCTGGGCGCCCGTCCTGACCAGCTCATCGACGACGGGGGCGACCTCCACGTGGCCGCGCACAAGTCGCGCGCCCGGCAGGTCGTGGGGGGATCTGAAGAGACCACGACCGGGGTCGTCAGGCTTAGGGCCATGGAAGCCGAAGGGCTGCTCTCGTATCCCGTGATAGCCGTAAACGACGCCAAGACGAAGTTCATGTTCGACAACCGCTACGGGACTGGGCAGAGCACGCTCGACGGGATAATGAGGGCGACGGCGCTCCTCCTCGCGGGCAAACGAGTGGTCGTGGTCGGGTACGGGTGGGTGGGGAAGGGCGTCGCGATGAGGGCGAGAGGCATGGGCGCGCTGGTGACGGTCGTCGAAGTCGACCCCGTGAGGGCGCTGGAGGCATGCCTCGAAGGCTTCAACGTCGCCAGCATAGAGAGCGCAGCGCCGTCGGGCGACCTCTTCATCACGGCCACGGGCCAGAAGAACGTGATACCCTACGATGCGATAGAGACGATGGGAGACGGCGCGATACTCGCGAACGCCGGACACTTCGACGTCGAGATCGACGTTAAGAGCCTGTTCGCGAAGGCAAAGGGCGTCAAGGAGGCCAGGCCCAACGTCGACGAAGTCGTCCTTCCGCGGGGAAAGAGAGTGTACCTGGTGGGCAAAGGGAGGATAGCGAACCTGGTCGCCGCCGAAGGGCACCCTCCGGAGGTCATGCAGATGTCCTTCGCGAACCAGTTCCTGGCCGCCGTGAAGTTGCACAAGGAGCACGGCTCGATGGAACCCAAGGTCTACGGAGTGCCCGCGAGAGTGGAAGAGGAGGTCGCACGGGCGGCGTTGGAGTCGATGGGGGTGGAGATAGGGTCTCAGACGAGCGAGCAGAAGGCGTACTCGAAGAGCTGGGAAGTCTAGCCAGGGACGGCCGGACTAGAGCCGACCCTGCCTCTGGCCAAGGCAGAGCCGACCTGAATCGAAGGCCCGCAAGGGTTTAAAACCGCAAAACGCCCTTCGGCCTCCAAGGTGGATGAACTCAGAAAGAGAAGCGTGGTGATCACAGCCGCCCTCCCTTACGCCTATGACGACCTCCACCTCGGACACATCGCAAGCACCCACCTTCCACCCGACATACTCTACAGATATCTCAAGCTGAAGGGAATCCAGGCGATCCAGGTCTGCGCCTCCGACGACTTCGGCACGCCAATCCTCATCGCGGCTGAGAAGAAGGGAGAGCAGCCCAGGGAGTACGTCGCCCGCTGGAACAGGAGGTTCAAGGAAGACCTGGAGAAGCTGGGCATCGTATACGACGTCTTCGACAGGACGAGTTCGGACGAGAACGTCCAGACGGTGCAGGAGTTCTTCACCAGGCTGAGGGCGAACGGGTACATCTTCGAGTCCGAGGTCAGCCAGTTCTACTGCGAATACGACAAGAAGTTCCTTCCTGACAGATACGTCAAGGGGAAGTGCCCGTACTGCGGGGCGGAAGAGCAGTACTCCGACGGCTGCGAGAACTGCGGGCGGACGCTCCAGCCCGGTCAGGTACTCGAGCCTCACTGCTCCATCTGCGGGAGGCCCCCTTCAACAAGGAAGAGCCAGCACTACTTCTTCAGGCTCTCGGCCTTCGCGGGAAAGCTCGAGGAGTGGCTCAAGAGCAACGGGGGCCTGCAGGCCGACGCCAAGAACTACGTCCTGAACTGGATAAAGGACGGCCTCCAAGACTGGGACATCACGAGGGACATCTCCTGGGGGGTTCCTGTGCCGCTCCCCGACGCCCGCGACAAAGTCTTCTACGGTTGGTTCGACAACCATCTCTGCTACATCACGGCCGCTCTGAAGGCTGCAAGAAGGACAGGAACGGCGGGGGCGGAGTTCTGGAACGATTCGACCGTGTATCACTTCATCGGCAAGGACATAGTGTATCACCACTACCTGTTCCTGCCGGGAATGAGGCTCGGCGACGGAAGGTTCAAGCTGCCCGACTTCATACCGACCAGAGGCCATCTGCTGCTCATGGGGAAGAAGATCTCCCGGAGCAGGCGGTGGATGATAACGGTGAGGGACTTCCTCGACATCTTCCCGCCAGACTATCTCAGATTCTACCTGACGAGGATCGTCCCCTTCAGCCAGGCGGACGCTAACTTCGACTTCAAAGAGTTCGCAGACAAGATAAACAACGAGCTTGTCGCCAACATCGGGAACTTCGCGCACAGGGCGCTGAGCTTCGTGGAGACCAGGCACGGGGGGGTGGTCCCCGCGCCAGGCGCCGCCGGCGTGGACGAGGCGGCCATCCTCGCGGATGTGGAGTCCGCGCTGGCCGAGACGGGGGACCTGATAGGGCAGGGGCACTTCGACAGGGCGATCAAGAGGGTGCTGGACTTTTCCACAAAGTGCAACCAGTACTTCCAGCGCAAGGCCCCCTGGAACAACCCGGCTGAGGAGCCTACGACCGTGTTCTATTCATGCAACCTGGTCGCCGCCCTCGCCACGCTCGCCAGCCCATTCCTCCCGTTCAGCTCCGAAGAGCTCTGGAGGCAGCTGGGCTTCGACCGCCCGATCGAGGCCGACGGCTGGGATGCCGCCTCGAAGCTGAGGGTGGAGTCGGGCAGGAAGGTCCAAGCCAGGCCGCTGTTCACGAAGGTCGAGGAGAAGGACATCGCCCGCGTCAACGTCATGCTGGGCTGACTAGTCGCAAGGAGAGAGCGCTTCGAGCCCTTCAGTGAAGGACGCGTCCATCTCGTCGTCTATGGCGCGGCCGCCCAAGAGCCTGTCGAGGGGGTCGTATTCGTCGTACTTCGTCGACGTGAACCCCGAGGCCAGGAGCGACACTTGGAGCTGGGGGGAGGCATGGCTCCCTACGCAATACTCCACGTCCACGCCCTGGTTCCTCATCATGGTGCCCAGACGACCGACCACCATCCCTACCTCTTGTCCCGAGAGGGACCCGTCGCCGCTGAGGATGACCACCGCGTGCGTTGCTGTCTTGGTCTCTGCGAGCTTGCTGAGCGAGACGACGGCTCCGGCGAGGCCCTCCTCCGCCTTGTCAGGGGCGTCGCTCGTAGAAACTCCCAGGAGTGAATAGCCGTCACGGATGACCGTGCCCAGCAGCTTGTTGAGGCCCACGGGGACTGATCCCTCGGCGGCCGCAGACAGGAGCGCTCCCAGCGACCTGACCGCCTCCGTGTTGGCAGAGACGTAGAGGTCTGGCAGGGTCGAGTCGTCTGGAGAGGAGCGCATCAACGTGTCGTTGTCGATGACCACGACTCCGCGGGACTGGGCGCGAAGGTGCCTGAGCGAAACGCCCGCGTAGAACCTCATCTTCTTCTCGAATTCAAACGGCATGACCGCCACCCCCACGGTCGTGGCGCCGCTCTCCTGCGCGACCGACGCGACGTATGGCGCGATCCCGCTGCCAGTCGCGCCTCCCAACCCGGCAACGACGAAGACCACCTTTGACCCCTCGACCAGCTCCTTGATCCTTACGCGGTCTCGCATCGCCAGGCCTCTGGCCATGGCGGGCGTGAGCTTCTGGTCGACCGGAGAGTCGACGAGCACGCCTAGCCCGTCCGTCCCCGCGAGGTCTGCGGAGTCGCAGGAGACGTACGCGAATCTGTCGACAAGCAGAGACTTCTTGCTTAGGAGAGAGACAATCCTGGTCCCCGCGCTCCCAATTCCGATAGCAGTGACCTTCGATTTCTCGTCAGACATGGGCGGGCGCGCAGGTAGGGCGTCGCCGGGGATAAACAAACCCGACACCGAATATTCTTGACAAGGAATAGAAACTTCTTAACCAGTCTCTTGGGACAACTCTACCTGATCTTCGGCCTTGGGTCCCCGTTGACCAGCCTATTGACCAGGTCGTCCATCATGTGGCCCGTGCACTCGACCCTGACCGTCTTGACGCCGTCCACCGAAAGCGCCGCCTCGCGGATGCTCCTGCCGATGTCCACTGCCAGCGGGCTGTAGGGAGAGAGGGGCTGGAACCTCACCTTCACCGAACCAGAAGCCGTCTCGGAGACCTCGGTCACTATGTTGAGCTCGCCCATCTTCCTGGACGTCTCCTCCTCGACAATCTCATCCAGACGCTCAGTGACCAGCTTCTTGAAGTCCTTGTCCACGCCAGTCGGCTTCGCACGAGGCGAGACTATATGACTTTTGGCTCTACCACCGCACTTTCAACGTCATCGGATGAGATGCCTTCACCTCGTCCACCCTTCCTACGCTGGTGTTGTTTGGGAACTCCGTCTTTCCCTCCGTCACCGACTTGTATACGCTGTTCAGGGCGGCGGCGTATTCGTCCAGCATCTCCAAAGGCTCTGACTCCGTCGGCTCTATCATCAGCGCCTCCCTGACTATCAGAGGAAAATAGACAGTAGGGGAGTGCATGCCATAGTCGAGGATCGCCTTCGCCACAGTCATGGCCGACCCGGGAAGCTCGCTCTTCACCGACACGACCGCTTCGTGCTTCCTCCTCAGCTCCCTCCCATGAGAGGCCGGGAACGCGTCCTGGTCCAAGCTCTTCCATAGGTAGTTCGCCGCGAGGACGGCCAGGGAAGAAACGTCTGTGAGGCCCGATCCCCCGAGGAGGCGGATGTACGCGTACGCTCTGAGCAGGACTGCCGAGTTCCCGACAAAGCCTTTCAGCGGGCCTATCGATCGCTTGAGTCCGTAGTCCAAGGAGTACCCCTGCTTGCCGCGCGAGACGACGGGCACCGGAAGATACTCTGAGAGGCTCTTTGTGACGCCTACAGGGCCCGCTCCCGGCCCGCCACCTCCGTGCGGTGTGGCGAACGTCTTGTGAAGGTTGAGGTGCACCACGTCGAAGCCCATGTCCCCAGGCCTCGCCCGCCCGAGCATCGCGTTCATGTTCGCCCCGTCGTAGTACATCAGCCCGCCCGCGTCGTGGACCGCCCTACAGACCTCCGCGACCTCGCTCTCAAACAGCCCCAGCGTGTTCGGGACCGTGAACATCATCCCTGCCGTCCTGTCAGACGTCAGCTCCTCCACCGCGCTCGCCCTTACCTGGCCGCTCGAGTCCGAAGGCACCTTCACGACCTTGAACCCTGCCATCGCCGCGCTGGCCGGGTTCGTCCCATGCGCGGAGTCGGGCACCAGTATCTCGTCTCTCTGCCGCGCGCCGTGGACCCCATGGAACTTCCTCATTATCAGAACGCCCGCGAACTCTCCCTGGGCGCCGGCGGCGGTAGAGAGAGAGAAACTCGACATGCCGGTGACTTCGCAGAGGAACTGCTGCAGTTCGTAGAAGACGGAGAGGATGCCCTGTACGGTCTCCTCTGGCTGGAGAGGGTGGGCCTGCCGCATATAGTCTGTGGCGGCGATGGCCTCCGACACCTTGGGGTTGTACTTCATCGTACAGCTTCCGAGAGGATACATCCCGAGCTCGACGGAGTAGTTCATCTGGGAAAGCCTGTTGAAGTGCCTCAGGACCTGCAGCTCCGAGAGCTCCGGGAGCGGGATGTCTTTCCTCCTCATGGCGGGCGGCACCAACGACGCCGGGTTCCTGAACTTCCCCTTGATGTACGGGTCTGCTGCCACGCTGGTTCCGACCCTGCCAGGCCTGCTCATCTCGTTCAGAAGAGGCTCGTTCCAGCGAGCCTGCCTGAATCCGGGCATCTATAGGGCGGCCTCCAGCGCGCCTGCGAGCCTCTCGATGTCGTCCTTGGTGTGGACCTCCGTCACGCAGTAGAGGCCGGCTTCGGCTCCTATGCCGCTCTCCCGCTCTAGCGGGTATCCTGCCAGAACGCCAGCCTTGGCCATCCGCTTGAAGACGGAGCGCGACCTCGCTCTCGCATAGGAGACCACGAACTCCTTGAAGAAGTGGCCCTCGAAGTGAGGGGACTTCACGCCCTTGACCTTCGCCAGCCGCTCGGCCGCGAAGTGGGCGTTCGATATCACCGTCTCGCCCAGGGTGCGGAAGCCGTTCTTCCCGAGGAGCGAGAGATAGCTTGCTGCTGCGAGGGCCATGAGCGATTGGTTGGTGCACACGTTCGAGGTGGCAGCCTCTCTCCGTATGTGCTGCTCCCTGGACTGGAGCACCATCGCAAACGCCTTCTGCGCCGGGTCTGCTGCCGCGGTCGTCAATCCTATGAGCCTGCCGGGCATGCTTCGCGCGAGTTTGATGTCGTTGACGCCGAACAGCCCTAGATGCGGCCCGCCGTAGTTCATCGGTATCCCGAGGGGCTGGCCTTCTCCGACCACGATGTCAGATCCGTAGGCCCCCGGCTCCCTGACTAGGGAGAGCGATATCGGGTCGACGCCCACCACCGCAAGCCCTCCTCGCGAGTGGACCGCCTTGGTCAGCTCCTCCGCGCCCTCCTCGACGACGCCGAAGTAATTGGGGTTCTCGAAGTATACGCAAGCCACCTCGTCAGTCAACTTCCTCCTTAGGTCCGCAGGGTCGAGCGTCCCTTCCGTCGTGTCGTAGCCGATCGTCTCTGTCTTGATGCCCATCGGTTCCGCGTACGTCTCGATGACCTTCCGTCTGCCCGGCCCCACGTTGGCTCCGACCAGGGCCTTCTTCCTTCCCGTGACCCTCCCGGCCATCCTCACGGCCTCGCCCGCCGCGGACGCCCAGTCGTAGAGCGAGCTGTTGCAAGCCTGCATCCCCAGGAGGTCGCACATCAGGCTCTGGAACTCGAAGAGCGCCTGGAGCATCCCCTGGCTGATCTCGGGCTGATACGGCGTGTAGCTGGTGTAGAACTCCTGCCTGGACGTTATCGAGTCGACGGCTGCAGGGATGTAATGGGGCCAGACGCCGCCTCCCAGGAAGCACAACGTTGCAGGGGGTGTCCTGTTCGCCGAGAGCTTCGTCAGCAGTTCGCGCCTCAGGAAGTATTCCGGCGAAGCCTCGGGGATCCTCAGCTTTCCACGGAACCTGAGCCCCGGAGGGACGTCCGAAAATAGCTCGTCGACGGATGCCGCCCCCACCTTCTTGAGCATGGCTGAGACGAAGGACTCGTCAGAGTTCGGGAGGAGGGGGTGGGCGTGCTTGCCTTTCATTCGGTTCGGGCCGAAAAAACGCTTAAAATAAGAACGTAGCGCCGCTGGAACCCCGCTTTGAAGAGACTCGTCCCAGTCGCATTGCTCATCCTGCTCGCCCTTACGTTCACGCCAGTGCAGCTTCAGGCGAAGGGGGCGACGTCGTCTCTCGTCTACGTGGACAGCGTCTACACCCTCAACAGATACGGGTACGCGACCGTCAACGAGACCGTCACGTTCACGAACAACTCCACCTCCCCCGCGTCGCCGCCGGCCATCGAGGTGGGCCTGGGTAACGTCTCGACTTTCGCCGTGGCCTCAATGATCTTCGGCGAAGGGTTCCAGATGAGTTCGAACGCGACCGGAGGCCCCTTCCTGGTCACCTCGACTGGTTCGACCGCCGCAGGAGGCAACTCGAGCTTCACAATCTCTGTCCTGCTCAACGGGATCGTGACCTTCGGCGCGAACGGTACCCTCTACGTGGTCACCCTCACCGCGCCGTCGATGAGCCTCCTCGTGAAGGAGATGACGGAATCCGTCAAGCTCCCCTCCTCGGCGTCGTTCACGTCCGCCCCCACGGGGCTCGGCTCCGCGGTCAACGGCACGTATTCTGCGACCGTTCGAAACGCGAAGCCTGCGTCGGCGGTCTTTTCAGTCGACGACATGCCTGCGTCCGACTCAACAGGGTTCCACCCGCTGAAGATCTTCTCGGCGGAGCGGAAGATAACGATAGGGGCCGGGGACGTCCCGATGGTCACCGACTCGGTGACGTTCGAGAACATGGGCTCGACTGGGCTTGAGACCTTGGCTCTTGCGGCTCTGACCTCCTCGGACGGCAAGGTGACCGTGGTCCCTCCGGGGGAGACCAGGCTGATAGCCCCCGTCACGGTGGCGCTGAGCAACGGGTCGCTGAGCCTTTCGAGCCTTTCGTTCGGCGCGGTCGCGCCAGACTCGAACTACACAATAGCCTACCAGTACCCGCTCGCCAAAGCCTACTACTCCGTCTCAGGCGGGCAGGTGACGCTCAAGCTGCCCGACTCCCCTTCGATACCGGCGTTCATCGAGCACTACTCCGTCGTCGTGTCGGTTCCGCCTGGGCTCGAGGTGGTCGGGACTCCGTCCTTCGACCTCTCCAACGTGAGCCCATGGCAGAGCGGCACGTCCGACCTTGCCTACCGGCTCACCGTCGGCTGGGCCGTGGACGGCGGGATACCGGGGGGCCTGCTAGCCTTCGCGCTGCTCTTCGTGGCCCTCTTCGCCTCCAGGGGCTCCCTCTCCACCGAGGAAGAGGAGGACGAGGAGACCTCGACCGACGTCGCTGAGGCGACGATAAAGGCGTTCGACGAAAAGACGAACCTGATCAACGGGCTCTGGTCGGAGGTCGCCGAAAAGGAGGCAGGCGAGCTGTCGAAGGCATACTTCGACGCACAGAGAGCGAAGCTCGACGACTTCAGAGGCAAGGCAATCCGCCGACTGAACGAGCTGAGGCAGAAGTCGACGACCCAGAAGTTCTTCGACCTCCTCGCTCAAGTCACAGAGACCGAGAGAGAGGTCGACAGGGCGGCGAAGGACAAGCTCAACCTGTACGAACAGTATTACACGAAGAGGATGCGCAAGGAGGTCTTCGACAGGCTCTCCCCCCAGTACACGAAGCGGCTCGAAAGGGCGCTGAACCAGCTGAGCGACGAGCTGCACACCATACAGAAGGAAGCTAAGCTCCTCTAGCCCCTCCTCTCCGGGGGGCAGATTTATGAGGCTGCAAAGCGTCGGAAGCCGACGATGAGCGAAGTCGAGAAGCTCGTAATCATAGGATCTGGTCCCGCGGGCTTGACGGCGGCGATCTACGCTTCACGGGCCGGTCTTGAGCCGCTGGAGTTCATCGGGACGAAGTACGGCGGCCAGCTCATGCTGACCAGCGAGGTGGAGAACTTCCCCGGTTTCACTGACCCCGTCCTCGGCCCCGACCTGATATCGAGGATGAAAGGACAGGCGGAAAGGCTCGGGGCCCGCCTGGTGCAGGAGGACGTGACCGGGGTGGACTTCAGGAGATACCCCTTCGAGGTGCGCACGCCGACAGGCTCGACGAAGGCGCTGAGCGTGGTGATAGCCACCGGCGCAAACCCGCGTCGCCTTAACCTGAAGTCCGAGCTGAGGCTGATGGGAAGGGGAGTCTCCAACTGCGCCGTGTGCGACGGCTTCTTCTTCAAGGGAAAGGAGGTCGCTGTCGTGGGCGGAGGCGACACCGCGATGGAGGAGGCGACCTTCCTCACAAAGTTCGCAACGCGAGTCACCATCGTCCACAGGAGAGGCGAGCTGAGGGCCAGCGCCGCGCTCAAGGACGAGGCGTCGGCCAATCCCAAGATCCGGTTCCTATGGAACTCAGAGGTCACAGACGTTCTCGGCGACGCGCACGTGGAAGGGATCAGGGTCAGGGACGTGAAGACCGGCGCCGAGCAAGAGATGAAGGTGGACGGCCTGTTCGTCGCGATAGGCTACGAGCCTAACACCGAGATATTCAGAGGCGAGGTCGAGCTGGACGAGAAGGGTTACGTGACCGTGTCGCGCCACACGGAGAGCAGCGTGCCGGGGGTGTTCGTCGCGGGCGACGTCAGAGACCATCGATACAGACAGGCGATCACCGCGGCCGCCGACGGGTGCAAGGCCGTCCTCGACGCGGAAAAGTTCGTGAAGGAGAGGCTCACGCTGAAGGCGGTCAGTTGATGACAGAGACGAAGCGCTCTTCAGCGTGCGACTTGCTCAGCGGTCCGACGATCGGCGTGGCGTAGCCACAGAACGTGCATCTGTTACGGTCGTCGAGGTTGTACGCCAGGACTTCGTAGCCGAACCTCTTGATGAGCACCTTATGGCACCCGGGACAGTAAGTGCTCTCGTCGGGGTGGCCGGGCACGTTGCCGATGTAGACGTAGTTCAGGCCCGCCTTCCTGCCGACCTCCACATGCTTCTCGAGCGTCGCTACGGGGGTCTGGGGCAGGTCCATCATCTTGTAGTCGGGGTGGAAACGGAGGAAGTGCAGAGGGACATCGGGGCCCAGGTTGTCGTAGAGCCACCTGCACAGTTTCTCCGCGGCTTCAAGAGAGTCGCCGACGGTGGGGACAACTAGGTCAGTGACCTCGATGTGAATCTTGGTCTTGTCCCTCATCTCTAGCATCGACTGGAAGATCGGGTCGGCGCTAGGTATGGAGATGTAGCGACGGACGAATCCGACCTCGCCGCTTCCCTTGAAGTCTACGGTGATGCAGTCAAGGAAGTCTCCCATCACGCCCACAGCCTCAGGCGTGTCGTATCCGTTCGACACGAATATGTTGAAGAGCCCTTTAGCCCTCGCGAGCTTCCCTACGTCCCTCGCATACTCGATGAACACGCTGGGCTGGTTGTAGGTGTAGGCCACGCCCTCGCAGCCATATCCGACGGCGAGGGAAGCGATGTTCTCCGGAGACTGTTCAACGCCGTCTGGCTGCCTCCTCTGAGAGATGTCGTAGTTCTGGCAGAAACGGCAGGCCCAAGAACATCCGCTCGTTGCCACGGAGAGAATCTTGGAGCCGGGCCTATAGTGAACTACGGGCTTCTTCTCTATCGGATCTATGTGCGCGGCCATTATCTTGCCGTAGTCCAAGAGGTAGAGCCTCCCTCCTACGACGCCTCTGATGCCACAAAAGCCCACCTGTCCCTCGCCTATCTGACACACTCTGGCACAGGCCGTGCACTGCACCCTTCCGTTGGGAAGGCCCCGGAACAGCTCAGCCTCCCTACCCGAGGGCTCCTCCAGCCTTGGCCTCTCTGGCACGATGTCCGCTGACGCCGCTCGTGCCATTAAGGTTTGGGCCCTCTCTCATCTGTCGGTCAAGAGGAGCCGAGGCATCGGAGCCGGGAAGACCCGCCCACGCCTCTCTTGGGGCGGAGTCTCTCCGGAACCAAGGGACCAGCAGACTTGTGCGAGCACATGAGACGCGCTCGTTCAACAGCCTTGAACGAGACCGGCTTCGCCGTGGACTCCTTTCAAAAATGTTGCTTTATTGACACTGCGTGGTAACGGAGTCCGATGAAGAAAACAAGCGGAATAATACCGCTGACGCTGCTCTCCCTGCTACTCCTCGCAGCAATCCCTTCGGTGAGTGCCTCTACTCTAACGGTAACGATCAATCCATCGACAAAGTCCGCCGAGCTGCAGAGCGTGAGCGCGACAACCATCGTTCTCACGTATCCCTCTGGCTCGCCTCTCTCCGAGGAACTGCAGAACTTCTCTTCTTCGGTCTCCTACTCCTCTTCCTTCAGCGGCGGGTCCGGACCTGTCCTGATGCTTCAGGACGGCTTCGCACTCCGCGATGACTCGGCGCACATCCAGAATATGTCGATCTCCTATTCGCTTACCGCGAAGGGGAACACGACTGCCTTGGTCGTTCACAAGACCACCAACATAACGGCATGGGTCTCAGGCCTGTTCAGCGTCGAGAACGGGACAGTGCACATCGACCTGGGGTGGCGCGCGTTCGCCGTCCCGGGGAACATGACCGTCAACCTTCAAGGCAGGCTAGTCGACATTAACCTAGTCGGCTCCACAGTGGCATCACCCTTCTTCGGACGTCCACTGGTCTACTCCTTCCTCCTCGCGAGGTTCAGTAGATACAGCATATGGGACTACGCGACTCTGAACTTCTCTGCTCTCGACACCTCATTGACCACATGGACTAGGCACTACGACTCCGCGACGAACACCACCACATTCTCAAAGACCGTAGCTGGTACGTCCACCTTCAGCGCTTCGGCAACATACAACGGGCAGGACTTCTCGCTCAAGGTAACCTCGGACCCATCGGCGACAATCGCCACGAAGGGATATGCAGTGGCATCGGCCAACTCGCTGACCGTAACGACATCTCCTGGCACGGTATCCGTGGCAGATGTCGGCATCATCGCCGTAGTCGCCATAGCCACAATCGCCACGATGGCGGCCTACTTCGTCAAGAAGTCCCATGCGAATCAGGATGGGCAGACGCCGGCGGGAACAGCACACGCGCCTCCGGTCAGCAGCTAGCGACCCGCGGGAGCCAAAACCAGGCTCCCAATCCCACATTTTTTTCAGGAGTGGTTCTGCCTGTCCGCCGAGGACCGTGGACTGCCACGGAGCGAGCGGCTGGCGCAGAGCGGTGCAGTCTCTCGCTTAGTGCACCGGCTTGGACGGAGGCGCATCGATGTCGACCAAGCGGCCAGCTTGCAGCCCTCCGAGGGCGCGGGTCGTCTTGCGGCTTCGGTTCGGGTTCTCGTTTCGATAGCCCGGCTAGGATTCGAACCTAGGTCACCGGCTCCAAAGGCCAGTATGCTTGGCCGCTACACCACCGGGCTGCAGGTTGATGCCGCAGCCCAGAGGTGATTTAGGCTTGATTGCCTTTCCCACGCCGCGCCACATGGCGACGCGAGAAAAGGCCCTACGAACTTCTAAATACCCTGCGACTTCCCCTGAGAAACGCCCATGACCTTCACGGCCGAGCAATCCCGGGTCGACGCACTAATCCGACTCATGGGCATCATGGTGCTGGGGCTGGGAGTCGTCTGGCTCTACCTGACATACGCGAACGCCAACGCCGCGGGGATCGCCTCAGAGATAATCACCATCAACTATGCCCTAGGAGTGCTGCTGGTCATAGTGGGATTCTTCGCCGGTTTTGCCAAATTCAAGTGATGACAGATGACGGTAAGGGTGGCAATCGCCGGCGTGGGCAACTGTGGGGCCGTATTCCTCCAAGGGCTTGAGTTCTATTCGTCGGGGGGCAAAGGAGGTCTGTGGCATCCAGAAGTGGCGGGGCTAAGGCCCAGTGACGTCAAGGTCGTCTCCGCGTTTGACATAGATCCCAGGAAGGTCGGCTCGGACCTCTCAGACGCCGCCTTCACCCCTCCGAACGTGCCGAAGAGGTACGTGGGGCTCAGCCCGTCAGGCGTAGTCGTGGGGCCCGGCATATCAAGGGGCGACATTCCGCCCCATCTCAGAGGCGTGAAGCCGAAGGCGACCGAGGTAGAGCAGGTGGCGGACTCGCTGAAGAGCTCGAAGTCGGACATCCTCGTCAACATCATCTCATCCGGGTCCGACTCTTCGACGGAGGCGTACGCCACGGCTGCGCTGCGGGCGCGCTGCGCCTTCGTGAACTGCTCGCCGTCTCTGTTGCTCAAGAAGAGGTCGACCGTGGCCCTGTTCTCGAAGGCCCGCCTGCCGCTGGTAGGCGACGACATGATGAGCCAGTTCGGCGGGACCGCGTTCCACAAGGGCCTTCTGGAGCTCATGGTGAAGCGTGGCGTGAAGGTCTCTAAGAGCTACCAGCTCGACGTCGGAGGAGGGTCAGAGACGCTCAACACCATCGACGAGACGATAAAGGTGGCCAAGAGACAGGTGAAGACCTCGGCCGTCGCGTCGGAGGTCCCGTACCAGTTCGAGACGATAGCGGGCACCACAGACTATGTCGACTACATGGGCAACGACAGGACCAGCTACTTCTGGTTCCAGGGCGCTGGGTTCATGAACGCAGGAGTCTCCGTGGACATCTATCTGCGTTCGTCTGACGGCGCAAACGCGGGCAACGTCCTCCTTGACGTCGTACGCGCAACCTACGACTGCCTCAGGAACGGGAAGCAAAGCCGCGTGGACTCGATCTCCGCGTACGGCTTCAAGTCTCCACCCAAGCCCGCGCACTTGGACGAGGCCCATTCGAGGTTCGAAACCCTCTTCGTTACGTAGGTTCTTCTTGACCTGCGTGCGGTATGGGCAAAGTATATCTGAGGTTGGTGAGCTTAATCGGCTTGGGCCCGGGCCCCTCAGAAGAGGGCGTGTCCGCGCACTATGGAGGAGCGACGGAGCTTGAAGACCCCGAGCCCAAGAGCAAAAGTAGGGACCCCACCCTCGTTCTCCCTAACCTGATCAGGGCCAGGCCCGTCCCGCTCACCAAGGGCGCCGGAAGCACCGACGGGACTAGAAGCACGGCCAACGAGAGCGCCCACGGCGCCAGCGAAGCTGCAGCGCGCTCGCTTGTTTTGCTCAAGACCTCTTAGAATATGGGCTCTTTGGCCCATAAGCGTTGTTACCAAAAACGGCGTCAGGGGGATAAGTCTTGTTACCACTCACGTGAACTGTTCTTCGGCACCTACTTCTTGGGCGTCAGGAGGAACTCGCAGACCTTGTCTCCTTTGAGGACGCACCTGACCTCCTCTGCAGCGAGTTCCTGGCCGGTTGTGGCCAGCCTGTTGCCCACGATGTATCCTCTGAAGAAGTGGCACCCTGTCCTTGAGCCCGGGTTCTCGGAGCACTCGAAGCAGTCGTAGATCATCAGGTGCGAAGCCTCCCCGTCAGTCTGCTCGCCGACCGCCACTCTCCCCCATCCCTGCGCCGAGAGATTGTTCCTAAGGTATCCGATGATGTCATGGATCTTCTCTCTTCCAAGCATCTTCACGAAACCTTCCCCGTTCGCCTTCCCAATCGCGAAACCCTCCTCATAGAGGAGGAAGTCCCCGCCCGTCCCCAGGAGGGCATGGACTCGGTCGAGCATCCTCGCGAGCGCCTTCCTCCTGATTAGCATCAGGCTCTCGCCGTCCGCCTCCAGCCCAGTGTGGAACGCGTCCACCAGTATCCCTTCCCTTCCCTCGGTGACCTCTGCGTCGAGCGCGGCATTCGACGAGAGTACAAGCTTCTGGAGCTTCTCGGTCGTTTCATTGGGGGACAGCGCCTCGGCAAAGGCGTTCAGGATGGCCGTGTTGTCCTTCATGGTGTAGGTGTCCGTGCCCACCAGGTTGACCCTGGTCCCTAGAAGGTTGAGTATGCGGCCGAGCGACCCTGGCTCGTCAGACATCTTGACGACTATCTGGAAGAGCTTTTTCCCGGGGGCGAAGTAATGAGGAAAGGTCCTTCTGGCTACGTGGTCCAACTTTCCCTCTTTCGGCCGAGCCTGCCTGTGCGTCGCCGTGCCAAGATGTTCACGATACCACTAGGGAGTGAGACGCATTAGAAAAATGCGTCGGGAGAACCGGCGTTCGCCTCCGGTCTTAGGGCTGGATTCCGCGCCGAGGGTCGTCGACCGCCCCTTCGCAGGCCTCAGCAAGATTGCGACAAACGTCTTATTATCTGTGCTCGACCTTCGAGGGACACGATGCAGTCAGAGCTGGTCTCCACGGACACCGCGGTCAGGCACCTTGAACTCGTCAAGAAGGTCTGCGGGCACATCCGGGAGAACCCGACGGCGAGGACCACACTGGCGGACTTGGGAAGAGCCTTCGGGGTCAGCCCCTATCACCTGCAGAGGATGTTCATGGAAGTAATGGGAATCTCGCCGAGGAGGTACTTGGAAGAGTGCAGGGTGACACTACTGAAGGTCAAGCTGGCTAAGGGCGACCCGATAGTGAAGGCGTTGCGGGAGATAGGCTACTCATCCCACAGTTGGATGTACAAAGACTCGCGGGTAAGACTCGGGATGACCCCCGCAGACTACAAGTCAGGTGGGGACGGGTTGGAAGTTGCCTATGCGATAGGGGCATCGAGCCTGGGACGCCTTCTCGTCGCGTCGACGAAGCACGGGATATGCTCTGTCAAGGTCGGCGAGGACGACGAAAAGCTCCTCGGCGATCTGAAGCGCGAATACCCCAAGGCAAGAGTGATCAGGTCCACGAAAGCTTCACACCACCTAGACAGTGTCAACGAATATCTGAAGGGGCAGGAGGTGAGGCTCCCACTCGACATCAGAGGCACCGATTTCCAGCTCAGGGTGTGGACCGCCTTGCAGATGATACCTTTGGGCGCGACCCGGTCGTACAGCGACATAGCCGAGATGATAGGCGAACCGAAAGCGGTCCGCGCGGTCGCGAACGCCTGCGGGTCCAACCCGGTCCCTCTGATCATTCCCTGCCATCGCGTCATCAGGAAGGACGGGAGCCTAGGGGGCTACGGCCTCGGACTCCCAAGGAAGAGGACGCTTCTTGCGAGGGAACGTCTGATGGCAGCCAAGTGAACCTCTAGGAGAGCCGTAGTTCCCCGGAACTGTGCCCGGCCGGACTCGATCAGGTCTGGGCTCTTGCCATGGATGCGCCTGTGACGCAAAGCAGTCCCTCTCACTCCGCACGCTCAAATAGGATCGCAGGAGCTGTTGCCGACTGGAGTCGCGCAGCTATGCAACAGCGGACCATCCCCGACCGCGACGGACCGAGCAGGTCTGTGATAGAGTGGTTGCTCGAGAAGAACCAGCCGTCTGTCCGGTATCGCACCCTCGTCGACCTCCTAGGCCGCAAGGAAGGCGACTCCGAAGTGAGAGAAGCACGTTCAATGATCCCTAAGAAGGGCTGGGCCGCCGACATCCTGAAGCTCCAGAAGCCGAAGGGTTACTTCGAGCCGAGAGAACCCAAGAGCGTTCGCGCTTGGTTACGATTCCTGCAATTCCCGGAGTATCTCTCGACTGTCTGGCGGGCTCTGGTCCTCTCCGACCTGGGGCTCACTTCAGCCGACCCACGGATAAGGAAGGTCGCCGACCTGGTCTTCGAATACAAGCTTCAGCTTGGGACGCCGGTCAACTTCTTCACCGAAGAGGTGTGCATAGTCGGGAACACCGCGCGCATGATGACCCGCTTCGGGTACGGAGATGACTTCAGGGTGAGGAAGCTATACGACAGGATGCTCGAAGACCAGAAGGAGGATGGCGGGTGGAACTGCGTCAAGAGCGAGCACGGCACTCTGGACAGCTGGGAGGCGCTGGCCGCTTTCGCCTCGCTGCCGAGGTCCAAGCGGTCGAGGAGGGTCGCGCAGTCCGCTTCGCGGGGAGTCGAGTTCTACTTGGAGAGGAAGCTACTTCAAGGCGAAGGGCGCTACGC
>JASHUU010000070.1 GCA_030039795.1 Nitrososphaerales archaeon
CGGCAGAACGCATATAATCGCTGAGGACGGGCGGGCCTTTGGCCTCATGCCGGTCAAGATGCTCACGCTCGAGGACCTCGACCTCGAAGGGAAGAGGGTCTTCCTCAGGGTAGACATCAACACCCCGGTCCACCCCGAGACCGGCAGGCTGATCGAGCAGGCGCGTCTTCAGGAGGCAGCGATGACCATCCGCGACCTCCGCCAGTCGAGGGTCGTCGTCGCCTCGCATCAGGGGCGGGTCGGGAGACCCGACTACGTCAGCATGGAAGCCCACGCGCGCGCCTTGGAGGGCATCCTGGGGACCAAGGTCAGGTTCGTGCCCGATGTCTTCGGGCCGGCGGCGCTCGAGGAGATGGACTCGATGAAGGACGGGGACGTGCTCGTCCTCGACAACCTGAGGTTCACGGCCGAAGAGAACCAGGAGTACAAGCCTCCCGACGCGGAGAAGACGTTCCTGGTGAAGCGGATAGCGGGGCATGTCGACGCCTGCGTCCTGGACGCGTTTTCCACTGCGCACCGCTCCTCCCCCACCATCGTTGGTTTCGCGGGCCTGGTGCCGACGTGCGCGGGCAGGGTCGTCGCAAAGGAGCTCCGGATGCTCGACAGGATAGTGTCGGTGGAGAAGGGCCCGTACGTCACGGTCTTGGGGGGAGCCAAGGTGGGGGACAGGCTCGAGGCCATCGACGCCCTGATTGCCAATGACAGGGCCGACAAGGTGCTTCTCAGCGGGCTTGTGGGCTTGGTGTTCCTGAAGGCCACGGGGAAGTACAGCGGGGACCTGAAGGTGGACGGCGAGCAGAAGCTCCTGGCGAAGGCCAGGCAGCTCGTCGAGGACGACCCTGAGAGGTATCTGATGCCCGTCGACGTGGCCGTCAAGGTCGACGGCGAGAGGAAAGAGGTCCCGGTCAGAGAGGCAGGCTCAGGGGGCGAGGTGCTGGACATAGGCACCAAGACGGTGGAGGCCTTCTCCAAGCGCATCCAGGGGGCGGGGACCGTCTTCATGAGCGGCCCGCCGGGGGCCTTCGAGTATCCAGAGTTCGCATACGGCACCGAGAGCCTCCTGCGGGCCATGGCGGCGTCCCTGGCGACCACAATCATCAGCGGGGGGCACCTCTCCTCCGCCCTGAAGCGCCTGGGCGTCGAGGACCAGGTCGACCACGTGAGCACCGCGGGCGGAGCGCTGGTCCAGTACCTGGCCGGCAAGGACCTCCCCCTGATAGACGCCCTGGGGAGGGCGGCGGACAAGTGGGGCCGGAAGAAGGGAACGGTTTAAGTTGGATAAGGAAGGCTCGCGTCTCAGTTGATCAAGGTAGGCGTCAACGGGTACGGCACCATCGGGCGGAGGGTCGCCGACGCGGTGTCGAAGCAGAAGGACATGGAGCTCGTCGGTGTGACAGCGGCGCACCCCCACTACAAATACACCGTCGCGCAGAGGAAAGGCGTCTCTCTCTACGCCGTCGACCTCAAGAGCCTCGAGGCTATGAAGGCCTCGGGCGCAGGAGTCAAGGGCACGCTCAACGACCTGCTCCAGAGGGTCGACGTGATCGTCGACGCGGCGCCCGAGGACACGGGCCCCGTCAACAGGCCCGCTTACGAGCAGGCAGGAGTCAAGGCCGTGTTCCAGGGCGGGGCGGGGGACGGGGTGGCGCCTGTCTCGTTCGTGGCCCAGTGCAACTTCGGGGAGGCGAAGGGCAAGGGATCCGTGCAGGTCGTCTCGTGTAACACGACAGGGCTCTGCAGGGCCATCGGCGCGGTCGACAGGGCCGTGGGCGTGGCGCGCGCCAGGGCCGTCCTAGCTAGGAGGGCCACGGACCCCGACGACGTGAAGAAGGGCCCGATAGACGCGATAGTCCTGGACCCGACGACGCTCCCGTCGCACCACGGCCCAGACGTCCAGTCGGTGCTCAGGGGGCTCGACATCGTCACGATGGCGTTCAAGGTCCCGACGACCCATATGCACCTCCACAGCCTTATCCTCAGCCTGAAGAAGCAGGCCACGAAGGAGGAGGTGGCCGCAGCGCTGCAGGCCGCGCCCCGGATGATGCTGGTGGACGGCAAGTCGGGCTTCAAGTCGACTGCGAACGTGATAGACTGGGCGCGGGAGTCCGGGAGGGACAGGAACGACGTGTACGAGGACGTGGTGTGGAGAGACTCCGTGACCGTCGCGGGTGGCGAGGCCTACATGTTCCTAGGCGTCCACCAGGAGGCCATAGTGGTCCCAGAGAACATAGACGCCATCAGGGCCCTCGCAGGCGGGTACACGGCAGAGGAGTCGATGAGGCTCACCGACGAGTCCCTGGGCATACCCCACAGGTAGCTCAGGAGAGCCTGGGAACGCCCTTCAGCACGTACTTTGGCTCGCTGAACTCCCTGGCCAGGCGCTTCGCCTTCCTCCTGACCTTCTCCGGCGGCTCCTTGCGCAGGACCACCGACGCGACGAGCTCCGCCACCGTTTCCATCTCGGCAGGCCCCTGCCCCATCCTCGTGGCCTCGCAGGTGCCGAGCCTCCCGCCGTTGTCCACTATGATGTCCGCGTCCTCCAGCCGGGCCGCCATCCTCTCGGCCTCGGCCGCGTCGTAGCCCAAGAGCACCTGGTGGGACTCGGTGTATCCGTGAGCCGCTCCCCTGACCTTGAGGCCCTGCGCGGCCAGGGCTTTGGCCAGCGCCTGCGAGTTCGCGACCATCGCCCTCGCGTATGGGCGGCCGAACCTCTTCATCTCCAGCAGGGCCACTGCGAGCGCCGCGACCCTGTTCAGGTGGACGTTGTCGACCACACCTGGGAAGACCTTCCCTGACACGCTCTCGAAGGCCTCGGCGTCGTTCGACAGGATCACGCCCCCCTGCGGGCCGGGGAGGCTCTTGTGGGTCGAGCCTAT
>JASHUU010000071.1 GCA_030039795.1 Nitrososphaerales archaeon
GTTTGAGCATGAGTTATTTATTCTCATCGCTTTAGGCATGGAATTACGTGCCCCGGCCGGGATTCGAACCCGGGTCGCCGACTCGAAAGGCCGGCATACTCTCGGCAATGCAGCGAGGGTTTGACCGGGTTGTACGCGCGCCGCTCTATACTACCGGGGCAGATTTCTCCCTTCGCCTGAGACTACTTAACGGCTCGGCCTCAGGCGCCCCCTTCGAAGTCCGAGGCGCAGGCTGGCCGTCAGCTCGGGGCATACGAGCACCAGTCTCCGAAATCCTCGAACAGATGGAGGAGTTCCTCCCTCCCAGGAAGTTCGAACGAGTCGAACCTCAGGACTCCATCCTTCGGGATGTATGAGCACCTGGTCCTTCTCCGGCTCGCGTCTGACAGGGTCACGTCTACGTCGCCGGGAGTGAGGTGGCCTCTATAGTATTGCTTCTTGCCGACCATGACCGGGCGCCCGGAAGAGGTGGGGAAGTCGGCGAGCATTTCGCACCCGCTGGAGTGCCCGACGATGAAGGTCACGAGAGCCCTTTCGTCCGGGGCCAGCCCGCACTCACCGCGCGACCTCAGGGCTCTCCATAGGGCGGACTCGACCCTTGTGGACAGCCGGACGAGCGTCTGGCGCCCGTAGACTCCGACCCGGAAGTATTGGCTAGCCAAGGACTCGACGGAGATGGTCTCCTTCGGCATCGAGAGCAGGTCGGGGATGACAGGCACTATGGCGTCGGAAGGGTCCGAGGCTGACCAGCAGACACCTGAGTGATTGACATGTATGGGGCCGCGCGTCCCAGCCGAGGCTTGACCCCTCCGACGAGTAACGAGGCCCTTCCCCGACAGTCGTTCGTGGATGGCTTTCATCTGCCCGCTGTTCAGGGTCGGCAGGATCAGGTAGCGTCGCCCGCCCACGTCGAACTCGAAGAGCCTGAACTTCAGCAACTCCGCTTCGGACCCGTAGCAACGTATATAGAATGTGAAACGTCAGAACCCCAGTCCGTCTCATGAAAGAGAGCGAAGCCCGCCTGGAGCTGCTCGAGGCCCGCGTCAGGGCGTACGCCGAAAGGGTCGACAGGGCCTTGGCGAAGGAGCTCAAGCTCTACTCCCACTCCAGGTTCCACGAGCCGCTCTCGTACGCCGTAGAGAACGGCAAGAGGATCCGGCCGGTCCTGCTCATGCTCTCCGCCGAAGCCCTCGGATGCGCCGACAGCTCCGTGCTCGGTGCCGCAGTCGCCGTTGAGCTGCTTCACACCGAGTCCATAATCCATGATGACGTCATCGACGAAGAGACGAGCCGCCGGTCGAAAGCCCCGTTCCACGTCCGCTACGGTTACAGCGCCTCCCTGCTGAGCGCTGACTTCGTCTTCGCGCTGATCCTTGCCATAGCGACGAGATACGACGACAGGAGGATAGCGGAGGAGGTGAGCAACGCCGCGCTCAGGATGGCCGAGGGCGAGTATTCGGAGCTTACGATCGACCCCAAGGCCTACAAGCTGAACTGGGACGAGTATCTCAGAATAATCGCAGACAAGACGGCGGCCCTCTTCGAGACGTCGGCAAGACTGGGCGCCTTGATAGCCGGAGGAGACGACAAGGAGGTGGCCGCTCTTGCGAGCTATGGGAAGTGCATAGGGATGGCGTATCAGCTGAAGGACGACCTGCTCGACTGGAGATCCAAGGATAAGATAGCCTTGAGCCTCCTCAACACGCAGAGCGAGAGCGAAGTCGTCGGCAGGATGACGGCCCTGGCCGAAGCGCATGCCGAGGAGGCCAAGATGCATCTCATGGCGCTCCCTAGGAGCGACGCCGTAGCCCTCTTGCAGGACCTTGCAGACCTTACGATACAGAGGAAACTTTAGCGCGCCGGACGTCCGTCTCGCTAGACGGCTATGCTCTGTCCTAGGATGATGAAAGCGATTGCGAAGCCGTAGATGGCGATCGCCTCCGCGAGGACCACGAATATCAGAGCGGTGGTCCTGACCTCAGCCTTCTCGGTCACGGCAGCTATTGCAGCGGAGCCAGAGGTGCCCACCCCTATCCCGGCTCCTAAGGCTGCCAGCCCGAAAGCCACGCCTGCTGCCAAGAACTTCTCCCCAACCGCGGAGTACGCGTCGCCCGCCGCCGTGGTGCTCGTCGTGGTGGTCTGGGCCAAGGCCGGGAACGAGAACGCCGCCAGCGTGATTATGAAGAACGCGGCCGCAAGAAGAGTTGCGAGAACCCTGCGCATGTCTCTACAAAATGAGCGCCGCCGCATATCGCTTATAAATGTTCAGAGATTCTTGGCCCAAAGCCCGGCTGGAGGAGACTCAGACGGCCAGCTTGGCCATTATGGCCTTCGGCTCCATCCCGGCCTCGACTCCTATGGCTATCGCGGATAGGTTGCTCACCTCGAACTCGAGGAGCTTGATCAGCGCGAGGATCGTTCCCGCGCTCAGCCCCTGCCAGACGAAGGCTAGCTCCGCGGTCCGGTGGAGCTCCTTGGCGAAGGCGTCTTCCACCATGTCGATGGACTCCTCGTCGCTCTGGGCCCCTGCTGTCGGGAACCTGTACACAGGCTCGAGGAGCTTGATCGACTCCGAGACCGACTCGGCGGTCGCCATGCCGGAAAGCAGAGTCTGGCTGGCGCGTCTCGTGGGCGTTACTACCAGTTCCTGGATGTCCGACTCCTTCAGCCCCCAGAGCTTGGCCCGCAGCACGCCTACTGCGTTGTAAGAGTCCACGTCCAGGGCCACCATGTCCCCGACTCCCTTCGGTCTGGACGACCTGGCAGCATAGAGCCTAGAGTTCAGGGAGTACTCCCTGGATATGGCCGACAGGACCGCGCGGTCGACGTACAGGTCGAAGAATCTCACCTCCCCGGTCGAAGAGTAGCTGGCGAGCGCCTTCTCTACGTCCTGAGAGAACTCGGTCCCCGAGAGCATCGTGACCGCCTCGCTGATGTCCTTGGCCGTGAGTACCCTGATCATCAGGTCGCGCCGTCCAATCAGCCCCTCGGCCTTCATGTTGAGGTATTCTACGGTCTCCTCGTATGTCCTGTTGAGCGCCTTCGCCTTCAGGGCAATCTTGACATCCCATGCAACGTTCCTGAGGTAGTAGAGCTGCAGGATCGCATACCTCCCGGCTCCCTGTGTGATCGACCTGTGCACCACGGCCAGCCTCTCCCTCAGGGCGAGCTCGACCTGCTTCGCCGTGTAGGGAGCCGACAGGGCGGACATCACCTCGGCGTACGGCGAACCCCTCAGCCTGTTCACGAGCTCCTCGAGCGAGCTCGCTTCGGCGAGCTTCTGCACGGTCACGGAGTCTAGGAGGCTCCCCTTCAGCGCGAAGGCCTTGGTGCCTACGTATGTTCTGCTCGACAAGAGAACGTCCTCTTCTCCTTCCGGCCGGGCTCCACGGCTTATATTGTTTCAATGCGACGAGTTCGAGGTCGACGGCCTGCAGCGTTTCGTAGTGCCAAGCTTAATAACAGAACCATGGCGCGCTCGGAAGACGCAAGCGTGTAGTACTTGGGCGTCGCACGGCTGGTCAAGGTCACAGTAATCTCGCCGCGGAGCGAGTATGAGGAGGTCGCGAAGTCTCTGGCGGAGTTCGAGGACTTCCACCGCATCGGTGGCGCCGGGTCAGGCTTCGACCCTCAGGTCCAAGAGCTGACGGTCAAGGCGGTGCGCCTGTTCGCCCAGGCAGACCAGGCGGTCAAGGACCTGGACATCCCGCTGATGCCCGGACAGATGGACATCGTATTCAGGGGAGTAAGGGTGCCTGAAACAAGGTTCGATGCCGGCTCCTGGGACGAACTCCTTGAGAAGGCCGAGGGCCAGCTGGCACCCATAGCCGAGGAGGTCAAGGCGAAGAAGACGCTCCTGCAGAAGGCGCAGAAGGAGGAGACCGACGCGGAGAACACAATGGCCGCCCTCAAGGCCCTCGCCGGCTTCGCGTCCGACCTTGGAGGCATGACAGAGCTTCGCCTGGTCAAGGCCGTCGCCGTGGTCGTCGAAAGCGAGAGGCTGGACGAGCTGAGGAAGTCGATCCCGGAGTCGATGTTCTTCTCGCAGTCGATCTCCGACGAGCGCTCGGTCGCCCTCGTGGCGGTCAGGAAAGCGGACGAGGCCAAGCTCGACAGGGCTCTCAAGCTTCTCGAGCTGAAGCCGCTCGTCCTCCCGCAGGGGATGCCGCAGAACCCGGCCAAAGCGTACTGGCAGGCCGCGAAGGACCACGACGCGGCTTCGGCTGAGAGGGAGAAGATAGAGTCCGAGATGGCGGAGGTCAGGGAGAAGCAAGGCCAGACGCTCCTTGCGGTCAGGGAGCTGACCGAGATCTCCCGGAAGGCGCTCGACGACCTTAGGGTCTCCGGCGAGATGAAGAGGATAGCCGCCGTGAGCGGCTACATCCCGGCGAAGGAAGAGCCGAAGCTGAGGGAGATGTTCGGCCGGTGGATGGTCTACACTGAGGCAGCGGACCCCGAGGGAAAGGAGCCGGTCCCTACCCTCTTAGAGGGGAAGAGAGGGCTGAGTCTGTTCGAGCCCATCACCAGGGAGCAGGGCATCCCTGGCATCGGCGAGGTAGACCCGACACCAATCGTGACGTTCGTGTTCCCCATATTCTTCGGGATGATGTTCGGCGACGTCGGCCACGGCATAATCCTCACGCTCTTCGCGCTCCTGGTCAGGGAGCGGGGAACGCCGAGGATGAGGCAGTGGGGTAACATCTTCATCGCGGCCGGCCTGTCGTCCATCTTCTTCGGGACGATCTTCGGCGAGTTCTTCGAGCTCTCCCTCTACAAGTTCGTGCCGATACCCCCTGTCATAGAGATAATCGACAGGATGGCAATCCCGAACACCTTCAACATACAGGGCGTGTACCTGGTGATGGAGATAGCGATCCTCATAGGGGTGGCTCACCTCACGACGGCGCTCAGCCTGGACGTGTACCAGGGCACGAAGGAACACAACCGTCTCGAGCTGTTGTTGGAGAAGGTCCCCACGCTGACGATGTACGTCTCCGGAGTAGGCTACGGCCTGGCCTTCATCGGCGCGGGGTACAACTTCGACGTCCTGAAGAGCTCGGCTCCGGCTCCGCTGATAGGCGTCCCGAACGACGTCCTCGGGGCCGTCTCGCTCGCCGTCTTGATCCCGTCGATGCTGGTGCTCTTGGCAGGGAGGTCCGTGGCCATCGCCGCAGGGAAGATGAGCGGCGACTCTCCATTGAGCGCCCTCTCGAACGGCGGGCTGGAGGTGTTCGAGAGGATATCACAGTTCCTCTCCAACACGGTCTCGTACGTGAGACTCGCGGTCATGCTGCTGGTCCACGCCGCCCTGCTCCTCATCACGAACCAGTACTTCGGCCCATGGATCAACCCCGCGTACATCGTCCCCTGGGTCATCCTCAACCTGATGATCGTGGCCTTCGAAGCTTTCATCGTGTACGTGCAGGACCTGAGGTTGCACCTCTACGAGTTCTTCACGAAGTTCTACCTGGGCACGGGCACGCCGTTCCGAAGGATAGTCCCTGAGAGCGTCAGGGCCAAGATCAACTGGCACTGAGCCCGCTCAGCCGTGGATTATGCTGTTCGCGGCGCCCGAGGCGAAGCTGATCGCCTGCTGGGGGAAGAGGCCTATCCCTATTATCAGGCCGACGAGCACAGCGAAGACGACCACGAACCAGAACGGTTCGTGGACCCGCCCCGGGCTGTCCGGGTCGTCGGCGTACATCCGCTTGATCACCCATCCGTAGTAGCCTAGGCTGAACGCCGAGTTGACTATCCCGGCGACCGCGAGCCACCAGAACGGTCCGTTGGCCACCGAGAGGAACAGGAGAAGCTTGCTCCAGAAGCCGTTGAGCGGCGGGACTCCAGCGAGGCCCAAGAAGGACAGGGTGAGAGTGATCGCGGTGATGGGCATCCGACGGGCAAGGCCGTTGTAGGCGCCGAGGTCGGTCCTCTTCAGCTGGAGGAACACGAGGCCTGCGGCTAGGAAGGCAGCCCCCTTCAGTATGGCGTGGTTAATCACGTGCAGGATGGCCCCCGTCATGCCGAGCGCTGCGGCGGCGGAGGTGGGGTTCGCGGCAAAGGGCACGAAGCCGATCAGTATGTAGCCCGCCTGAGCTATGCTCGAGTAGGCCAAGAGCCGGGTCATGCTCTTCTGAGTCAGGGCCGAGATGTTGCCGACGGTCATGGTGACCAGCGCGAGGGCCGCGAAGACGTTGGCCAACGAGAAGATGGGGCTCTTGGTGAGCGCGTAGACGGTGGCCAGCACGAGGAGAACCCTGATCGCGGCGACGAAGCCTGCCTTCTTGGTCGCGGACGCGAGGAGAGTGCTGACCGTCGAGGGCGCGCCCTCGTACGCGTCGGGTATCCACATGTGGAACGGGACGATCGACATCTTGAAGCCGAAGCCGGCGATGAACAGCAGTACTGCCACCCCCGCGAGCGCCGTCTGGTGCGCCGGAATGGCGAAGTAGCTGACGATCATGGGGATCTGGGTGCTCCCGGTGAGGCCGTAGGTCAGGCTGATCGCGTAGAGCAGGATGGCCGAGGACATCGCGCCGATTATCGCGTACTTCACTGCTGCCTCGTTGGAGCGCGCCTTCTTGTCGAAGCCGGCAAGGGCATACGTGGGGAGGCTCATCAGCTCCCACGCCACGAAGAGCATCAGGAGGTCGTCCGAGTATGCCAGGAGGACCATCCCCAGGGCGGTGAAGCCTAGCAGGCTGTAGTAGACGGGGTTGCTCGAGGTCTTGATGAAGTCGAACGACGCGACGGTGACCGCGAGGGTGACTCCCAGCATGACGAGCGCGAAGACCCCGCCCAGCTGGTCAGGCGAGAGGAGGCCGTCGGCCCACGGTACTGCGGTCGGGCTCATGGTGAAGAGGCCGATCAGAAGGAAGGAGACGGCGAGGATCGCGGCGAGGATGTATCCGGCCAGCTGCTGCTGGCCCCGCTTCACGACCTGGAGGAGCGGAAGGAGCAGCGCCCCGGCGCCCAGTATGACGATGCTCGCGGTCAGCAAGTCGATCATGTCATGCCAGCCCCCTCAGGAACTCAGCCACCGGCAGCGCGGGGCCGAGGATCAGGTACGAGGCGACCAGGAGGACGACGAGCGGCGCCAGGTATGCGGCGAACATCGCCACGTCCGACCACGCCATGTCGTGCACCTCGACCGTCCCCTCGGGCTTGGACAGCACGGTCCGCTTGATCATCCAGAGGAAGTATCCAGCTGTGATGATGGGGACCAGCACCGAGACTATGGTGACCGCGCTCGCGGAGATCCCTGCGACTATCACCATGAACTCCGCGAGGAAGCTGGCGAACGGAGGCAGACCCATGGCGGCGGCCGAGGCCAGGACGAGGACCACGGCCGTCCTGGGCATCGTCGTTCCGAGCCCCTTCAGGGACGGTATCTCCCTGGTGCCGGCCTGGTGGTGGATGTACCCGGAGAGCATGAAGAGGCAGCCCACGGCCAGGGCATGGGCGAACATCATGAAGATGGCGCCCTCGATGCCGAGGTACGCGACCGCAGGGTCGGCGATCAAGAGGGAGGCGAAGGCTCCGAAGAGCACGAAACCCATGTGGTTGATGCTGGTGAACGCTATCAGCTTCTTCATGTCCTTCTGCAGGACGGCCGCTATGGCGCCGTAGAACATGGAGATCAGCGCGAGGGCGACGAAGACCCACGCGAAGTCCGCGGACGCGGTCGGGAAGAGCCCGATGCTTATCCTTAGGAACCCGTAGCCGCCCATCTTCAGCAGGACCCCTGCGAGCAGGACCGAGATGGGGGCGGGCGCCTCGACGTGGGCGTCGGGGAGCCAGGTGTGGAACGGGAAGAGCGGGAGCTTGACCGCGAACCCTATGAACGACGCTAGGAGCGGGGCGTACTCGAGAGAGACGGGGATTTCGTGCGCCTGCAGCGCCGCCTGTATCGTGGGTATGTCGAAGGACGGGGAGACGTAGTGGGCCATCCCGAGGTAGAAGTAGAGGAAGCCCAGGAGCATCACCGTACTTCCCGCGAAGGTGAAGATGATGAACTTCAGGGCGGCGTACTTCCTTCTTGGCCCTCCCCAGACCGCGATGAAGAAGAACATCGGGATCAGGACGACCTCCCAGAAGACGTAGAACAGTATCAGGTCGAGCGACGCGAAGACTCCCATTATCGCCCCCTCGAAGAGGAAGATCAGCGAGTAGTACTCGGCCTCGTGGTGGTCAATCAGCTTCCTTGAGCCGAAGACGACGAAGACCGTGAGCAGGGCGGACACGAAGAGGAGCGGAGTGCTGAGGCCGTCTACACCCACAAGGTAGTTGACTGTGAAGCTTCCCACGCTTATCCACGGAACGCTCTGCACGAGGAGGTAGGAGCCTATCCCTGGCGGCGTCGCATAGACGCGCCACGCCACGTACGTGGCCACGGCGAGCTCGGCTACCGCCAGGCCCAGCGAGAGATAGATGCCGAAGCGCTTGTTCAGCTTCGTGACCGCATAGGCCGCCGGGGCGGCGACGAGCGGGAAGAATATCAGGATGGAGAGTATGAAGCTCACGGGAGAGCCACCCCCAGAGCGAGCAGGAACAGGACTATCAGGACGACTATCCCCAGCGCGAAGACGAGCGCGTACTGCTCAACTATCCCGGTCTGGATCCTTCGCAGGCTCCTCGAGAGCGACTGACCCGCGGCAGAGAAGCCGTTCGCGGCGCCGTCGACCACCTTGACGTCAATCCAGTTGCCCGCCGTCGACATGTACACCCCGAAGACTGACCCCGCGTCGTTGACCCTGAAGAGCACTTTGAAGTCGAACCGCTCACTCAGCCAGGCGGAGGCCGCGAGAGGGGCGTCCACGAAGACCTTGTAGTACACCGCGTTGATGTACCAGCGCTTCTCGAGGAACGTAGAGAGAGACCGCATGAGCCCCTTCTCTCCGACGACGCTGGAGGGGCTCACGCGCCTGGCCAGATAGAGGGCCGCCGCGGCGGCGAAGCCGATCGCCACGAACAGGGCGGCAAGAGCCGTGACGGGAAGCACCAGCGCCCCCTCGGCGGCGGGGAGCGCCTGAGACGGGAAGAGATAGGTGATGTATCCGGAGGCCGCCGACTGGAGCGTGGCCTCGACGTTGAAGGCCGGGACGACCACCCCGACGAGGGCGGCCACTCCTATCAGAACGGTCGCGGCCGCGAGGATGGTGTACGGGACCCACATCAGGGGGCTGGGTTCGTGCACATGGTGGCCCTCCGCCTCCACCCGCTCGAGCCTCTGACTGCGCCCGCCGAAGAAGACCAAGCCCAGCATCCTGAACGAATAGAAGGCAGTCAGCCCGGCCGTGAGCGCGCCCACGGCGAAGAGGGCGTACTGCCCGGAGGACCAGGCGGCCCCCAGAACGGCGTCCTTGCTCCAGAAGCCGCTGAAGGGCGGTATGCCCGAGAGCGATGCGACCGATATGAGCATGGCCGCGAAGCTGAGCTTCATCTTGTCCCTCATGCCGCCCATGTCGGAGACGTACTTCGAGTCGGCCGCGTGGATCAGGGCTCCTGCGACGAGGAAGAGGCACGCCTTGAAGATGGCGTGGGTCATCAGCTGATAGAGGGCTGCGCCGAGGCCCTGCGCGAAGTCGGTCGACAGGCCCGCCACACCCACCGCGAGCATCATGTACCCTATCTGCGACACGGTCGAATAGGCGAGTATCTTCTTCAGCTCAGTGCCGACCAGGGCCTGAGTCGCGGCCAGGAAGGCGGTGAAAGCGCCGATCCAGGCGACGGTCATGAAGAAGGGCTGCACCGCGGCGACGCCTATCGTCGGCGTGTCGAGCGCTATGAAGTAGAAGATCGGAGACACGCGCGCCACCAAGACTACCCCCGCTGCCACCATGGTCGCCGCGTGGATCAGCGCCGACACGGGGGCAGGGCCGGCCATCGCATCGGGGAGCCACTCGTGCAGGGGGAACTGCGCCGACTTCCCCACCGCCCCGCCGAAGATCAGCAGCGCGACAGGGACGAGGAGGCCGCTCGACGAGAGGTGCTGGAGCCAGGAGCCCTGGTCTGCCGCGAGCTGCGAGTAGTTGAACGTCCCAGAGTAGTGGTAGAGGATGAGTATGCCCGCGAGCATGGCGACGTCTCCTATCCTCGTCATCACGAAAGCCTTCATCCCCGCGTGCGAGGGCGAGTACGCCTGCTCCTCGCCGAGCGCCTTGTCCCCGGGGGTCCCTACCCAGTCCTTCGTCTCGTCCTTCCAGTAGTGGCCGATGAGGGCGTAGCTGCAGAGGCCGACCATCTCCCAGCCCACGAAGAGCGCGAGGAGGTTGTCCGCCAGGACTATGAGCTGCATGCTCCCGATGAAGAGGCCGATGAAGAAGAAGTAGCGGTTGTGCCCGCCGTCCTCCTTCATGTACTCGACGCTGTAGAGCACTATGAGGAAGCTGACCCAGGCAACGACGTTGGTCAGGACGGCCGTGTAGGGGTCCGTCAGGACTCCCATCGTTATGCCGAGGCCGGATATCCAGGGGACGTCCTTGGGGATGATTGAGTAGGTGACCCCCAGGGTCTGCCCCTCGAGCAGGGGCAGGAGCATGGTGAACGCGAAGGCCGCTGAGAGGAAGGAGAATGCTGCGGCCGCATAGTCTCCGAGCCTCCCGACCTTCCTCAGGGCGACCGTGACCATGGCCCCGACGTAGGGCAGGATGAACACCAGCCAGACGAAGTACGAGGGTATCGTGAAGACCATCACGGGACGCCTCCGAACGAGAGCGACTTCGCGAACTCGACGAGGAGCTTCGCCAGCAGGTCAGGATAGATGCCTATGGCGATCGAGACCACCATGACAGAGAGGAGCGGGACGGTCATGGTCAGGGGCGCCTCCTTGACCGCCTCGAGCCCTGGCGCGAGCTCTCCGAAGAAGATCCTCTTGATCGGCCAGAACGTGTACCCCACGGTGAACACCGTGGCGATCAGGCCGAGCAGGGCGACGGCGAAGTAGGCGCTCCCCGCGGTGCCCTTCGCGAATATCCCGGCGAACATAAGCCATTCCGCCTGGAACCCGCTCGTCGGCGGGACGGCCGAAAGGACGAGGGCGCCGAGGACGAAGAGGGAGGCGGTGAAGGGCATCTTGCTGGCCAGGCCGCCCATCTTGCGTATGTCCCTCAGTCCGGTCTGGGCCAGGAGGATGCCGGCGACGGAGAACAGGACGAACTTGCCGAGGATGTGGCTGGTGAAGTAGAAGACCGCGCCGGCCGCCCCCAGCGAAGACGCGCTTGCGAGCCCCAGGACCGAGTAGGCGTTCTGGCTCATCGTGGACCAGGCGAAGAGGTACTTGATGTCGTTCTGCGCCAGTGTCACGATGCCGCCGTAGAACATGGTCAGCACCGCCCAGGCCATCAGGGGCAGGCTGAACGACTGGAAGACTGTCGGCATCTCGACCAGGAGGAGGCGCGCGATCACGTACGTGCCCACGCCAGACACTATCGCCATCGTCGGGGCGAAGGAGGTCGGCGGCTCGGCCTCCGTTATCGGCAGCCACATGTGGACCCCGAAGACGCCCATCTTCACCAGCCAGCCGACGAGTATCAGGCCCGCGACCCAGTATGCGATGGAGCTGCCCGTGAGCGCGCTAGACGACAGGGAGGAGATGTCGAAGCTCCCCGTCTTGACGTACGCTAGCGCTATCCCCGCGAGGAAGATGAAGGCGCCAAGCTGGTTCCATATGATGTAGATCATGCCTACCTTCTCCTTCTCGGCATACCCGAAGAGGCTGATTATCACGAAGGTCGGGATCAGCACGAGCTCCAGGAAGAGGTAGAGCTCGATCAGGTTGGTGGAGAGCACTATCCCTGCGAGGCCTGAGGCGACGAGGAGGAAGTTCAGATAGTAGAGGCCGTGCCTGTATGGCCTGTCTTCCCCGTAGATCGACTTGATCCTCCCGGCCATGTAGGGCATGGAATAGACCGCAGTCGCAGCCAGCGCGAGGTCGATGATTATGGCCACAGGGAAGCTCAGGTAGTCTGCAAGGAAGCCGAAGCTGAGCCCCGAGGTCGGCGCCCACGCGTACGTCTCGGTGACAGGGCTGCCTCCTGAGAAGAGCTGTGGGCCCGCGAACACAAGGAGTAGCAGGGTGCTCAGGACGAGCGAGGCGAAGGCTATCCACCCGACGCGCTTGCCTAGCTTGCCAGAGCAGAGGTAGCACACGGCCGCGGCCACAATCGGGACGACTACGAACTGCAGCAGGAGATATGGCGGGACCACTTATGACTACTCCGGGGTGAGCCTGGCTTCCGTCCGGAAGGGCGCTTTTCTCAAGTCTAGCCCTCCATTGTGTTCAGTTCGCTGACGTCCACGTCCTGGTGCAGCCTGTAGGCCACGACGATTATCGCGAGTATGACCGCCGCCTCGGCCGCGGCCAGGGCGATGGAGAAGAGCACGAACGTCTGCCCGACCGCGTTGGAGACTACGGTGGACGCCGGGGCGAAGGGGGCGTACTGTTCGAACGCGACGAAGTTGAGGTTCGCCGCATTGATGAGTATCTCCACAGCGAAGAGCAGCCTGAGCGCGTTCCGCTTCGTGACGAGCCCGTAGATCCCGATGCCAAGGAGCATGGCGGAAACGACCACGAAGTCAGCGAGCGAGTTCATTCCTTCTTCTCCTCCCTTTCGACCTTGGAGAGCGTCAGCGCCGCGACCACGGAAGACGCGAGCACCAGCGCGAGGATCTCGAGGACGGGAGCGTACCCGGTCGATATGAGCTGGCCGATGTTGAAGAAGGTCGCGCTGTTCGCCAGGACAGTGAAGTCCGAGAGGCCGCTTGACGCGACGGCTAGGATTATGACCGTTGTCACCGCCAGGCCCGTGACGATCCCGGCGATGCGCGTGCCTGACGTGGGGGCGACCTCCTTCGCCCACCTCTCCTGTCTGACGAGCATCACGGTGAACAGTATCAGGACCGCCACTGCCCCGATGTAGACCGCTATCTGGAACGCAGCCACGTATGGCGCGTTGAGGAGGAAGAAGAGGGCGGCTACGCCGAAGAGCGAGCCCGCGAGGCCTATGGCCCCGTAGACGATCTCCTTGGCCTCTAGGGCTACGATGGCCCCGCCCACGGTCACGACCATCATAGCGAGGAACACTAGGTCAGCCGTGAGTGGTGACCCCCTTTTCGGTGTCGAACTCGACCTTGTACTTCTTCCCCTCCAGTTTGGGAGGAACCGCGAGCATGTCTGGAGTGTACTTCAGGCTGTCCTTGTCGTAGGAGGAGAGCTCGTATTCGTTGGTCATGTCGAGCGCGTCGAAGGGACAGGCATCTACGCATAACCCGCAAAAAACGCAATTATGGACTGAAATATTTGAAGAAATATAGCTATTGTCATCCTTAACTTCGAGATTATATACAATTTCGTTCTCGACATGCTCGACGGATGCGTGAACTACCGGCGACATTATCATTCCCTCGGCCATCTTGATGTACGAGTGAGAGTGGGAGGGGCTGTTCTCCGCCTTGACTTCTACGAGTCTGCCCATCACCTCGATGTAGGGGCTGTGTACAGTGACAGAGTAACAGGTTTTCCTGTTAGCCTGGTTATTGGTGCTGATTGACGACAGTATTCCGAGCCTTGCCAGCATATAGGAGTACTGCGTGGCGAGGATTCTTGACGTGGTCCGGATGACGAAGAAGTTGGAATGCATCGCGTGTTGGTAGGAATAGTATTTGTTCGAGTAGTGGCCGTCCCCCCAGTACGCAGTCCGGACAACCTCCGACTGAAGACTGGTGGGAAGAGTGAGCGCCCACGCGGGCAGCACCTTTCGGTCGCACATTGTCCCGAATTGCTTGAAGAACGCAGCCACCTTTACGGAGTCAACGACGAGCTTTAGGCCCTCGGACCTCTTGTCAGGTTTTGCCGAGACATCCTCGTTGAAGACGGCCCTGAGGCACCTTTCGATGTCCGTTTGGAGACTGCTCTCATTCTTGTTGATGTCGAAGGAGACCCTGTACCGACTGCAATTGCCCTCTGACAGATAGTATCCGATGAGTCTGCCGAGCTCAGGTGTGAATTGGAGTTCTATCGTCTGTACGGTGAAATAGCCCCCTCGCCCTCTGGGGTGATAGAGGTCGTACGTGTATGAAAGAGTGGGGACGTCGATGGTTTCGGCAACCACCGGCCTGGTCAGGTATGTTCTGTATCCTATTGACGACGGATGGACCCACCTGGTGACGCCGCCAGAGTACACAAGCACGGGGTGCTCTTCGGTCACCGACAGCTTTTCGGCATTACCTAGGGTCTGGAAGGTGTACATGCGGCCCGAGTACTCGCGCCTGAAGGTCTCGGTGACCTCCTTGAAATTGCCCTTATGAGTCAAGACCTTGTCTCCGACCTTGACCTGCTCGATGGGCATCACGCCACCAGATGTGATGACAGGTGTCCCCGCCCGGACGCATCTACCATAGTCAACCGCAGGCCAGATGTCCTTCTTGTTCTGCGGCTTCGACTTCGGGACCTTCTGCATCTCTATCGCGACGGCGACCCCGTCGCAGGCTATCGCGCAGAGCTGGCAGCCGGTGCACTTCTCGAACCGAAGGAGGTGCCTGCCCTTGAACCCCGGCAGCCCTACCCCCTGCTTCGCGTCGTATCTGTAGCCGGGGCCTTCGAGGTCGAGCTTCTGCTCAGGGTACCTGAGGGTCATCCTGGGCCGGAAGATGTGCTTGATGCCGCTCCATGTGGCCACGAAGACGCCCTTGATGTAGTCCAGGACGCCCAATCAGATTACCCCCAGGGACACGAGGACCATGGCTATGAATATGTTGATGAAGGCGAGCACGAGCAGCTTCACCCAGCCGGCGCGGAGGAGCATGTCTATCCTGACTCTGGGCAGTATGCTCCTCGGCAGCATCATGGCGATCATCACTATCGTCGTCTTAAGGAGGAACCAGACCACCGGCCACACGTAAGACGGCACTGCGATGGGGCCGAGCACCACGTTGGGGACAGGGCCCAGCCAGCCTCCCAGGAAGAAGGTCGTGAACAGGCCTGAGAGCACGTACATTCTGGAGAAGTTCGCAAGCTGGAAGGTCCCGAAGAGCATGCTAGTGTATTCCGTCTGCCACCCTGCGACGAGCTCGCTGTCGGCCTCGGGGAGGTCAAAGGGTATCCTCTCGAGCTCGGCGAGGGCGCCTATGAAGAAGACTATCGCGCCCAGAGGTTGAAGCACTATGTACCACACGCTGGACTGCGCGGACACGATGTTCATCAGGTTCAGAGAGCCCGAGAGGACGACCGCGCCGACCAGTGAGAGGACCATCGGGATCTCGTAGGCCACGAGCTGGTGGAGGGCCCTGAGGCCTCCTAGGAACGGGTACTTGCTGTTGCTCGCCCAGCCTGCGAGGAGGACTATCAGCGGCGTGAACCCGAGTATCGCGAAGACGAGTATCGCCCCGACGCTCGGGTCCGCTATGTAGATGGTCGGCGAGAGTGGGACGAGGGCGACGAGCGCGCCGGCGACCGCCATGAGCGCGAACGGGATCGCCACGAACGTCGTGGTGTCCACCCCGTTGGGGATGACTATCTCCTTGAACACCAGTTTGAAGAAGTCGGCGAAGTTCTGGAGGATCCCCTCGAACTTGCCCGCGTACATCGGGCCAGTCCTGAGCTGGACCTTCGCGGTGAGCTTCCTCTCTACCCATCCCATGAAGATCGTCCCGTACATCGCCACGAAGGTGAATCCTGGGAACACCATGAGCTCGAAGAGCGTGTGGAACGGCTCCGTGTTGAGGAGGTTCAGCTGATACGCGAGGAACTGGAACGGCTCCACCGTGGCGAGGAAGAACAGGTCGACCGGGAAGTGGAAGATGGCGTCCAGCAGGTAGTAGACAGGGACGATGAGGACGACCATCAGCAGGAGGACCCAGAAGACCACCTTCACAATCCTGAGTACGAAGTCCTCGAAGTTTGCGATCGGCTTCGACACTACGACCCTGACCTTGAGCCCGGCGCCCTCCTTCACCTTTTATAAGTTTGGAAAGGCGTGAAACGGAGCCTGTCCGCCTAGATCACTTCGATCGAGCTTTCGGAGAAGCCCTGCTCCTTCAGCATCCTCGCGGCCGCCTCCCTGTGGTCTCCCTGGAGGATGAGGATCCCATCCTTGACCGTCCCGCCGGTGGCCAGGGAGCGCTTCATCTTCGAGCTCAGGTCGTGCATGTCCTTCTCGCTCATCTTGATGCCCTCTATCACGGTCGTGGGCTTGCCGAACCGGCGCATCTCCATCCGCACTTTCACGCGAGCTTCCTCACGGTCGAGTTCGGCTAGAATGTCCTGGAACCCTTCGTCTTGGTCCTTGCTCACTGTGCCGGTTACGCTGGCCCTCGGGGACTAATTAGCGTTGCCGTCATCGTTTAAAGGCCGCGTGATGGGGCGCATGAAACGAGGGCCCGTAGCTCAGTTCGGTCAGAGCGACCGGCTCATATCCTCGGGTGAGAAACCGGTCGGTCGAGCGTTCAAATCGCTCCGGGCCCACTTCTGAAACGGCTGGAGTGAACTCGGTTCCGATGCCCAGCGTTCAGTGGGGGGACGTCACAGTTCTGGTGCGTCGGCCCGCTGGACTAGGGTGTGGGCACGGGGCAGCTGCCAGTTTGTCCGTCCGATTTTACGGTTTTAATGGCGCATGGTCGAAACCGGTGGGGTCGACAGAATGAGAACCGGGATGACGGTGACCTGAAGGCAGGAACACCCCCGCCCCTCTGGTACAGGGTCGCCGAGGTCTCCTTGGGGCTGGCGTCAGTCGTAGTCTCAGTCGTCATCCTTGCCAACCTGAGCTACGCGATGTCGGAGCTGATCCTGCTGCTGTCGGTCGCCCTCCTGTTCAGCGCGACGAGGATGATCGCTTCGGGAGGCATCAGGAGCAGCTTCGCAGGCCTTCAGGCGCTCGGCCTCTGGGGAGGGGGCATCCTCACGCTGGCCATCGTGCTGGCGGCGATATTCGTCCCCGGGATAAGCGCGGAGACGCTGGTCTTCCTCCTGGCCATCAGTCTTGCGATTCAGGGCCTCGGAAGGATCCTGCACGCCGCGGGAAGAGACCACCCAAGATGGCTCAGGGGATCGGCGCTTGCCGCAGGCGTCGTGACAGTGGGGCTCGCTTGCGTCGCGGCCTTCGTCCCCGGCCTCGCCCTCCTGACGCTCGTGCCGATGCTCTCAGTGGTGGTCCTCTTCAACGGCCTAGAGATGATTGTCTCTGGGCTGAGGCCCACCCAGCGGAGGCAGTTCGTCCTGCTGAAGCTGATCCTCTTCTCGGCGCTCTACGGCCTAGTCCTGATAAACTGGATCGACCTCTACGGGACGACCGCCCCCGCCTACCAGGTCTGGTTGATTCTCACCTACATGGCACCCTTTGGGGTCCTCATCGTGTTCCAAGGCTTCAAGGACTGGCAGCTCGCCGTCAGCCTCGGGTTGCTCGTGTCTCTCATGAACGACGTGGGCTATTTCTTCGTCGGAGACCTGCTGTTCGGGTTCCATAGGGCCCTGCTCCCATGGGTGGAAGGCCAGCTGGGGTTCCAGGGCGCGACGGTCCTGTTCGTGTTCAAGGGCGGCCTCTTCAACTTCAACGTCACTTCGACGCTGATGGGCATCTCCATCTATGCCCGGATGGCCTTCGTTGCGACGATACTTTATCACTGGTGGAGGTCGCCGGCGGCAGCGGGCCCAAGCTCGCTGGACGGGGTCTAGGCGCTCGGCCGCCGAGGGGACGGGCGTGTCTTGGCGTCAGGCGACTCCGGAAACCTGCTGAGGTGCTCGTGGACTATCTTCCAGCCTTTGGGCCCCTTGGTCAGCACCATCGTGACCCTGGCTCGGGAGTTCACCGGAGAGCCCTCGAAGGAGTAGTCGTTGACGAACATGCCCGCGTAGGCGAGATAGAACGTGGCGATGGCCACGCTCTCGACCAAGTCTACGCGCAGGTCCTGGATCTGGTAGGTGTAGTCCGAGATGTTGGCGAAGGCGGCCTGCTCGTACACGAAGGCGTCGGCCGAGTTCTGCCTGGAGTAGGGCGGGTTCTCGTCGAACTTGGAGAACAGGTCGCCAGGATAGTGGAAATCAGCCAGGGCGGAGAGCTCCTTGTCCTTTCCAGCCTCGAAGAACGCGATGATGGTCGACTCGACCTCCTTGACGGCCTGGTCTCTTGGCTCGGTCATTCCTAGACCAGCCGCATCCGCATGGAATTTAAGCTGAAGACAGACCTCTGGAACATCTCTTCCCGCTTCTGCGCTGAAGTCGCAAGTGAGAAAACGCTTTTCAAGCTAACGGCCAGAGCGCCTCATCGCGGCGACGTAGCTCAGAGATGGTCAGTCCATCGAGGAGCGTGGTAGAGCAGCAGGCTGTTAGCCTGTGGCAGTCACCTGTAGGCCACAAAGACCGGGGATTGGTCGTCGGTTCGAGTCCGACCGTCGCCGTCGCAGATTAGCTCAGAGTGAGTTCCGCTTGGGTGATCGTTC
>JASHUU010000012.1 GCA_030039795.1 Nitrososphaerales archaeon
ATCCTTGCCTCTTCATCAGAGGTCAGTCTCTTGAGCGCGAAAGCGGTCGGCCACATGGCCCCCTCGTCGAGGCTCGCCTTGTCGCTGAAGCCGAGCGTCGCGTACCTCGTGCGAAACTTTTGCGCCGCCTGGAAGAAGCAGACGACCTTGCCGTCCTTGGCATACGCGGGCATCCCATACCACAATCTCGGCGCGAGGGCCGGCGCGCTGGCCTTGATGACGGCGTGGAGCCGCATGCCCATCACGCGGTCCGGCTCGCGCATCCCGGCAATCTTCGCGAGCACCGTGTCTTCTCCGTCGGCCTTGTCGGTCCTGAGCTCTTGGATGCGCTCCTTCATCGCGGCTCTTTCCTCGTCAGTGAACCTCCTGGACTTCGCGGTGGCGCTCTTAGCGGACTTCGCGCCCTTCATCGCAGCCCTTCTCCGGCCATGACGTCATGGGCTCCTTCGACTGAACTGGTTGATTTGGAAGAGGTTCCCATCCGGGTCGGAGAAGATGGCCCATACGCCCCAGGGATATTCCTTCGGCTCTTCTCTGAAGTGCACGCCTTTGGCCTTCAGCTCGGCGAACGCCTTCCGGCAGTCGTCCACGACTAGGAAGATGGGTGGCGCGCTCCTTGGCTTCCAGTCCTTGGACCATCCGATGGCGTCCGGCGAGCCGATCTCCCAGAGAGACAGCTCCACGTCCTGCCCCTTCGGGCCGACAGTCACATACCTGTAGCCGTGGTCGGTGACGTCGGTCTTCTTCTCGAACCCTACCTTCTCGGTGTAGAACTCCAATGCGTCCGCCTTGCTCTTCACGACGAGCGTGATCTGCTGGATTCTCGCGTCCACATTGCGCCTTGAGGCCTCACATACTTGAACACTCTCTGACCAGCAAAACCATGAGCTCTGACGCCCGCGCCCGAACTCGGTCGGGACATATGACGGCCCAGCGGTGTTCGCGAGGCTGAGCGCCGGTGTCACAACCCGGGGGAGCAAGCGCGCTGCACGCCTTATATCACCACCCAATCTCTCCCGCGCGCAGCGCCGTGGACCTAACCAGGACGTCAGCCTTGGCCATCTTGGCGACGACGCTTCTGGCGGCGGCAGTCGCTCTGCACTCCCCGGTGGCCCTGCAGACGGCTCCAAGCGCCATCAAGCTTGACGGCGCGACGGCGGTCTTTGAGACGACCGTCAGCACGGGAACCAACATACCGTCTCCGTCAGGATGCACGGCCCCAGGCTATCTGGCTCCTTCCTCTCTGATAACCACGCTGGGGTCAAACATCACGAAGACGAGTTCGGGCTTGAGATTCAAGACCATTCCGAAGTCGGACACGATCTACGGAGTCCTGCTCCTGGGCGCGGGCGCTCTCATCGCTCTGCTGATACTGGTCGGGGTAGCATGGGCCATCGTCATCGGCGTCACGAGAGCCGTAAGGCGGAGCAAAGGCGACATTCCGGGTCAGAGGAGGTCCCACACCGGAAGGAACATCTACATCGTCCTGTTTCTGATCGCCATAGTCATCTTCGCCCCATCGCTCTACATCCTCTCGCCCTACATCTCGACCACGAAGGTCACGAGCCATCCAGGCGGCGTCCTCGAGAACATCGCCTCTCCACAGGACCAGATTCAGATCCTCGCTCCTCACAGCATCAAGTTCTTCTATGAACCCGCCTATGCGAACGAATCGACGCTCCTCGAAGGAAACTTCACCGTCCTGTCAGGCGCAGACGTGCAGGTAGTCGTGATCCCGGACAGTCTGCGCGCGGACTGGTTTGCAGACCTGTCGAACGGGACCTTCGTCGGGGTGACCGGCTGCAACATGGCGGGGATCTCGGTCTACTATGACAGCGGGCCAGTGACATCAGGCGCGTTCGCCGTGAAGATACCGCCCCCTGCCAATCTGACGACGTACGACGTCATCTTCGCAGACTCGTCGGCAACTCAAAACGTCACGCTGATAGCGAACGTCTACTGGGGCTACTAGACGTCCCGAACGGGCTCGCGCCCTCGGAGTTAAAGCGAGGCTCCGGCATCCTCACGTCCATGGCATTCAGGCTCCAAGTTGTCTTTGACTGCAACGACCCCTCGCGCCTCTCCAAGTTCTATGCCGAGGCGCTTCACTACAAGGTGCAGGACCCTCCCAGCGGGTACGCGACCTGGGAGGCCTGGCTCAAGGACCACAAGATCCCTGAGGAGGAGTGGAACTCGGCGGGGGCAATAGTGGACCCCGAAGGGACCGGGCCACGCATCTACTTCCAGCGGATGGATACCCCGAAGCTGGGGAAGAACCGTCTCCACATAGACATAAACGCGAGCGCGGGGTTCAAGGTTCCACTCGACGAGCGGAAGAGGCAGGTCGGCAACGAAGTAAGGAGACTAGAAGGGCTGGGTGCCAGGAAGGACCACGAGCTCGAAGAGGGCAGGGGCGAGTACTGCGTCATAATGCTCGACCCAGAAGGCAACGAGTTCTGCGTCCAGTAGGGGCGCGGCTTGAGTCTGGCAGAAGGTCCGACGGCCTCTCCTTCACTTTTACCGACGGGCCCGCCGCATCTGCCCTAACGGCTTCAATGGTTAAATTCTGAGCGCAGCCCGCCCGCCCCGTTGCCTAGTTCTGACGCGGGCGTCGAGTCAAGGACCGTGGCGGAGGTGAAGGCCTCCACGCAATACCTGCTCGAGGCCTACAGGCAAAAGATCGACGAGCTCAAGGAGTGCAAGGAGGACGTTGTCGGCCTCCTTAGGTTCGGCTCGGACTGCGCGGCAGCTTCTTCAGCCGCCCGGTCCTTCTTCGGAACGGACTCGGTCAGATACATAGCGATCGACGGCACGGAGTCGACAGACCAGGCGCTCGACCTCATAGTATTCTACGTCGGCGCCTTCGCCTACGAGGGCGATGTCACATTCGAGAAGGATCGCGTGAAGCTGGGAGCGCTCAGGCCCGGCGAAGAGAGCCTGTCCGTCTCGTCCGCGATCCCTCTCTCGGAGGAGGACGCGGCGCAGGTCTTCGGCCAGCGGAGGGAGTCCGGAGTCGAAGTGGACGCCGAGCGCCTCCCGTCGGCCCTGATGCACTTCGCGGAGTACTACCTTGCGTACAAGGGAGTCTCCGGTAGCGACCCCGCGAGGGTCGTCCTGCTCGACAGGACGCTGGCGGGCGATGTGGCTCACCTTGTCTGGAGCACCAGGGACCTGGTGAGCGGCGGAATGTGCGTCCTGCAAGGCCTCGAGACGCCGGCGGGGAGGGTAACCGCCTTCGACCTGGAACTCACCAGGATGCTGGTGGCAAACGAGGCCCTCGCCATCCCCGCCCCGAGGAGCCAGTTCCTCAAGTTTGCCGCCGTCCTACAGCTCTTTGGCGGCCAGAGTCTGTCGGCTCAAGAGCTGATATCGAAGACGTGGGCCGACCCTCTGTGGGCCGACAGGCTGGGGAAAGACCTGACTGCGCTCGGCGAGCAGTTCGGCGCCTTCTCCTCTGCAGAGGCGTCCTACAAGCTAAGGCCGGGAGTCGAGGCCTACCGCGAGCGCGTCCTGTCGGCTACCCTCCAGCTGGCTGAGCACATCTTCAATCCAGGGAAGGGACATCCACTCCGCATTAAGAAGGGCGGGGCCGAGGTCTGGGTCACCGCGGACGACCTCGACTTCCTGACTCTGGTCTTGATTCGCGAGATTACAAGGATGGCATGGACAGACCGCATTCTGCCCGTCGGCCTGACCAAGGACACGAGCGCCTTCGAACTCATCAGCTCGGTCGTCCCCGTCCTCTCGGCCTCCGGCGCAATGACCCTCGGGAGAAGACTGCCGAACTTCAACAGCGACAAGATGCTCCTACAGACAAACAGCGTCGCCAACTGCGCCGACGTCATGACGCCGTGGCACACCTTCGAGATCGACGCCGCGTTCAGGACGATCGCCCCCGTCCCCGGCGACGGGCCCTCGAAGGGCGTAGCTCGCGTAAACGGCGCCTATGAGAACGTGATCTACCAAGAGAGGGTCTACGTGAAGACCTACATCCAGCTCTGGAGCAGCAACTCCAACCCCGCCGTCAGGAGCCACGTCTTCACCTACGACAGGCCCGTCTACGCTGGCTTCGACCATTGGGACGAGCTCGTCCTGGTCAACAGGGACGGGCCGGTCGACGAGAGGATCTCGCCTGTGGTCCACCATCTGAGGGGCTCGCCCATCACTGAGATGGTGATGGCGATGCTCACTGAGATGGGACACGAGGTGGTCCCCGAGGCCCTCGGACACAACTATCCCCTCTTTCTGGCCGACAAGAAGGCGAAGGCCATCCTGGAAGAGACGCGAAGAGCCTACCGCGGCGCCGTGGAGCTGGAAATGGCGAAGTCCGACCTGGACCAGCAAGTCCTCTTCTCCAGTAGGTTCAGAGACTACAGGAGCCAGATGGAGGGTAAGAGGAAGGCTTGACTCAGGACCCCTTCGACGACATCGGAGGCGAGTTCAAGGCCCGGCTCCGGGCGATATCCACGACGACGCGGGCCACGGTGGACAACTCCACCGTCACATTCAGGACCGCAAAGATCGAGTGCGACTACACGCCCCGGGTGATAAAGAGCCTCTCCATGGGCCAGTTGGTGGCCGTGCCGAACGTGCAGGCGATAGGGGCCGACGGCTCCTATTCGCTCTACGAGATCGCCGACGTCTATCCGATGCACTACTCGATGCTCACGCTCGACCAGTCACAGCCAGCCGCCATCAGGACAGAGTTCATGGAGTTAATCCAGAAGGAGTGGGAGAAGGGCTCGAAGAGCACATGGGTCGAGATTGTAGCCGCGCCGATCGGGCACACGATGAGGGTGTCCGAGGGCGTCGTCACCTACGAGCGAGGAGCGATGGCCCCGTTGACAGGGAGCCGGGTCAGGCTGCTTAACAAGGAGTCGATACAGCGCCTGATCTGCTACAGGCCAGCGAAGGAGCCCGCAGGCGACTACGTGCTGGGCCGCCTCCTGGGATTCGGAGAGTCAATCCCCTTCTCTGTGAACCTTGAGAGCCTCATCCACTACATGGGGGCGACCTTCGCGTTCACAGGCGCGGGCAAGTCCAACCTCACGTCGACGATCGTCAGAAAGTCGCTCCGCGCGATCCCTGACCTCAAGGTCGTCATCTTCGACCTTAGCGCCGAGTACGGGATACACGTCCTGGACGTCCTGAACGAGCAGCCGAGCAGGGTCGTCTTCACCGACTCGTTCGACGGAGGAGAGGACCAGGCGGCGGAGTACTTCAGGCGCCACGCGGTCCCGGAGGCCTTCGCCGGCCGCGAGGAGGAGTTCAGAGCCAAGATAGGCAAGCTGTTCCAGGACGGCAAGGTGGTCTTCCTCCCCAGCCGTCTCGCGGGCGAGGAGGACGTGGCCAGGTTCAGCACCTACGAGGGCCTGATAGAGGTGCTCTCGAACACCCTGAACGACAGGTACGGGGCCGTCCAGCAGAAGATCCTGGTCCCGCAGGTGGTGGACACGATCAAAGGATTCCTCAGGGAGAACAAACTAGACGTCGAGACGAGGTTCGACGCGAGGACCAGCGGACTCATCGCCAGGATCCAGCCGCTGCTCGCCGACCTCGACAACCGCAGCTCGCTCAAGAAGACGTTCGACAGCCTATCCACCGTGGTGGAGTCGGCCCCTCCGACCCCCGAAGGGGGAGACGGGTACGACTGGGACGACCTCGTCGGCGAGATCCTTGACCCTGGAAAGGGGTCCCCAAGGGTGTTCATCCTCAACCTGCCCGAGGCGGAAGACGCGAGACTGGAGACGGCGAACCTGGTCAACCAAATCTTCAGAAAGAGGAAGCGCAGCTTCACCCTCTCTCCTAGGGTCCTCTTCGTCATCGACGAAGCGCAGGAGTTCATCCCCCAGACCGCCAGGAAGGAGGACGGCACCGAGCAGTCGAGCCGCGCCGTTGAGAGGCTGCTCAGGCACGGGAGGAAGTACCACCTGAACTGCTGGATCAGCACCCAGAGAGTGGCGCACCTGAACACGAGCGCGCTCCAGCAGCTCCACAGCTACTTCGTGTCGACCATGCCCAGGCCCTACGACCGCCAGCTGATTTCTGACACATTCGCGATAGACGACACCTTCATGGACAGGACCCTCGCGTTCCAGAACGGGGACTGGCTCCTCACAAGCTTCAAGGCGACGGCCACCCAGAACATACCCGTCTTCCTGCACGCCGAAAACAACGAAGACGTCCTGGACGCTTACCTCAGGAGCTAGGTCCCGCCGGCCTTCCTCGCGGCCCCGAACTTGTGCACCGTCCTCATACACATGTCCATGACGTAGTCGACGTTTCCCTCCGACAGGATCCGTTTCGCGTCCTCGCTCTCCAGCCCGAGCTGGCCCCAGAAGACGAAGGGCCTTCCTGTCTTCCGCCTCATCTCGACCACCTGTCTCGCGATGTCGGGAAACTCCTCCGAGGGCCTGAACACGTCAACGACGTCTATCTTCCCGGCGACCTCGCCCGGGATCTCGGCCAACGAAGGATAGGCCTTGACCCCGTGTATGCTGTCGGCCGTAGGGTTGACCGGGACTATCGTGTACCCGTGCTCGATGAGATACGCAGGGACGGTGTAGGCGTCCTTCTCCGGGTTCTTGGAAGCCCCCAGGACAGCGACCGCCTTGTACTTGGCCATCACCTCGAACGGGTCCAGCGTGTATTTTGCCACGGTGGTTCGCCTCGGCGCGCGTCTAATATCGGTTCCTTGAGCGCTCCCGAGCCGGCCGGTTGGCCGCCGCGCGGCAGCCAACGTTCTTTAATCCTCGGAGCACCTCCAGCCAGCCCATGGCAACGGTCGCCTCGCTTTCGGAACTGCTTCTCGGCGTAGCCGCGCTGTTCCTCGTCACGAGCGCGCTGGCCGCCTACCACTACTTCAGCAAGCGAAGGGCGCCGATGTAGGACAGCCGGGCTGCTGCACTCGACGCCATCCTGCCAAGGCCTGCGGTCTCACCTCGGCCTTCGCCGGCTGAGTCTGACAGAGACCTTATCTCTTCATGCTGAAGCAGCGGGGGAGATGCCCGAGGCCGCCGACGAGAAGGTCGACTACGAGCTCAGAGGGAAGACCCTGACCGTGTACCTCTACCTCCTGAAGCACGGCAAGGCGGCGGGAGTGAGAGAGGTCCAAAAGGAGCTCGGGTTCTCCAGCCCCAGCGTCGCGTTTCACCACCTCGACAAGCTGGTGAGCCTCGGCGTGGTCGAGAAGGACGAGTACGACCGCTACGTCCTGGCGAGGAAGGTCGACACGGGCGTGCTCCAGTCGTTCGTCAGCGTGGCGGGATTCACGCTGCCCAGGCTCGGGTTCTACGCCGCTTTCTTTACGACTGTCGCGGCCGCCTACATCGCCTTCAACGCTCCTAGGGGCTCGCTAGACCTCTACGCGCTGATTGGGACCGCAGGGGGGGCAGCGGTCTTCTGGTACGAGGCCTGGAGGGCCTGGAGGAGGAAGCCGTTCTGATGGCTAGAACTAATTACGCCCGCCCCTCTACCATGCACATGGACGGGAGACGCTTCGGCTTGGCGATCACCGCCGGGCTCCTGATCGGCCTCTTCCTCGTTGTCGCGACCTCCGAGCCCATTCCAGGGCTCTCGTCCTCAAGAACGCCGCATTCAGAGGCGTTAGTGACAGCGGAGACCAATTCGAGCTCCTATGGGCAGTCCTCGACAGCGACGCCGGACGCCACCGGGTCGACGTCGACCATGACGACAGGAAACGCGAGCCAGGGGGCCGCCTCGTCCACTTCGCCGACCAGCATCTCCAACGTGCTGTTCCCCCCCGCCAACTCCTCGGCGTCTTTCTCCAGCCTAGGGGCGATCAAGACTCAGCCCGCCGGGGACGACCTCATTGTCGTAGCGCCTCTGGCGCTCGCGGCGGTCCTCGGACTGGCGGTCTACGGCGCCGTGGCCTGGCGGAGGAGAGAATCCGCGGCCGAGGGCTCCGCCTGAAGGGCTCGGCCTATTCCGGAACTGCCGAGGGCCTCGTCGAAGACTCTTTCGAACCCCACCGCTGGGTCCACTTCGCGAACTCGCAAAGGATTTGATACGCTTCGCGGCCTTTCGCTGTCAGAGAGTACTGGGCATAAGGAGGCGACTCAGGGACCACCGTCCTCTGGACGACGCCGAACTTCTCCAGCTGAGAGAGCCTCTCTGCCAGCGACGTCGCGCTTATCCCTCTTATGCGGACCTTCAGCTGGTTGAACCTCACCGGTTCGTTGAGTCCGAGCGCGTGGATCGTCGGCAGCGTCCAAGTCCTGGAGAACTCGTTCCATGTGGAGTGGATGTAGGCGCAAGACTCCGCTGACTGCTTGTCAGCCTCGGCGGACTTGGTCGCGCTCATCTTAGCTAGTCGGTTGGCGAAGACTACTAGATATAAAAAGATGACCGCCGCCGCTCAAAGACGGTATGAAGCACGACAAGGGGAAGAGGCTGAAAGCCGCGACCTTCACCGAGGCCGAGGCATCGTATCTCGCGGAAGGGTTCCTCGGCAGGCTCGCCACGGCGTCCGAGTCGGGCCAGCCGCACGTGGTTCCGGTGGCCTACAGGTTCGACGGGACGTGCATCCACTTCGGCGGGTGGAACCTCAGCAGGTCTAGGAAGTTCGCGGAACTCGCGGCCAACCCCAAGGTCGCGATAGTCGTGGACGACGTGGTATCCACGCGCCCCTGGAGAGTACGGGGCGTCGAGGTCCGCGGCCTCGCCAGGCCGTACGTGGGCAGAGACGGGGAGACGATGGTCAGGATAGAGCCAAGCGAGGTCAGAGCCTGGGGCCTGGAGGAGACACGACGCTGACTCCGTCCGCCTTCGAGGGGGAGGTCACCGACGCGGTCGAGAAGATCGGCGAGAGCATCGTCAGCGTCAGCAGCACCCGGTTCGAGAGGAGGATATTCGGGCTCGTGCCGCTGGAGGGCCAAGGCTCCGGAATAATCATAGACCCGAGAGGGCTCGTGGTGACCAACAACCACGTCATAGAAGGAGCCTCCCAGGTGCACGTCGGGCTGAAAGACGGCCGGACATTCACAGGCGAGGTGGTCGGCGCAGACGAGGCCACCGACGTCGCCGTCATCCGCGTGAACGCCTCCGACCTTCCCGCGGCAGAGCTGGGGGACTCCGAAGCCCTCAAGGTAGGGCAGTTCGTCCTCGCCATAGGAAACGCCCTGGCCCTCGCCGGCGGGCCAACGGTCTCGCTCGGCGTCCTAAGCGCCAAGGGACGGCCCCTGCCTGGGACTGACTTCATCTTCGAAGGGCTCCTGCAGACCGACGCGGCGGTCAACCCGGGCAACAGCGGCGGCCCTCTGGCCGACCTCGAGGGTCGGGTCATCGGTGTCACGACCATGATGATACCCTACGCCCAAGGCATGGGCTTCGCGATACCCGTCAACACGGTGAAGAAGATAGCGCAGGAGATAGTCGAGACAGGCAGGGTCAGCAGGCGCTGGATCGGGATCTCAGGGGTCGACGTGGGCCCCCAGCTCGCCCGGCGTTACGGCCTCCAGACGCAGTCGGGCTTCCTCGTCGCCGAGGTCGTCCCCAGCAGCCCGGCCGACCACGCTGGGCTCCGGAGCGGCGACGTCATCTTCGGGGCGGGCGGAAGCGAGGTCAGGCACACGAAGGACCTCCTCATGGCTATCTCGAAGACGAACGCCGGCCAGCCTATCAGACTCGAGGTCGACAGGATGGGCAACAGAGGCGCCTTCGACGTGAGGCCCTCCGAGGCGCCGCGCGTGGAGCGCTCGGACGGCAGATGAGGAGCCAGACGCTGCGCCCGCCGCCCTGCTCCTGACCGCGTGAACGTTCAAGTAATCTCTGCCCGCGAGCCGGTTCGTGCGGACCGCCACTCGCGCCGCCATCCTCTGCGGCGGAAGAGGCGAGCGTCTGAGGCCACTGAGCGACTATTTCCAGAAGGTCATGATCCCGGTGGGGCCGAAGAAGCTCCCCGTCCTGGCCTACACCATCAGGCTGATGACTTCGCACAACGTAAAGGACATCGCCCTGCTCACCGGATACCGCTCAGACGACATCAGGGACTACTTCGGCGACGGAGGTCAGTTCGGCGTCAGGCTCAGCTATTCTGAGGACCAGAAGAGCCTCAAGGGGAGCCTCAACGCCATCGCGCACGCCCTCGACAACGGCACGATCGGGAAGTGCGACCAGCTCCTGATCTACTACGGGGACATAGTGACCGACCTCGACGTCACCGCCCTGATAGCAAGGCACAGAGAGAAGAGAGCGGACGCCACCCTGGTCCTCTCCAAAGGATACGCCCTGCCAGTGGGCACGGCAGACGTCAAGGACGGCATGGTGGAAGGGTTCCGGGAGAAGCCCCTGCTGGACCTCAGCGTGGCCGCAGGCTGCCTTGTCGTCGGCCCGAGGTCGATCTCCCTCATCACCTCGCTCGCCGGACCGAGAAAGACCGACCTGATGACTCACTTTCTTCCGGCGCTCCTGAACTCGGGAGGAAGGGTGGCGGCCTTCTTCACCCGCGCGGAGTGGCACGACGTAGGCACGGTCACGAGCTTCGAGAAGCTGAACGAGGAGCTGAGCAGACGGCCGCCCGGCTACATGAAGTGAGCCGGCATCGCCGGAGGCTCGAACTCGCTGGTCACGGGGATATCTCCTTCTCAATTTCCCGCTCCTTCTGCTTCGCCTCTGCTATGCGCGACCCCACCCGCCTCAGGAAGAGCAGGTTCGCCGCGCCCACGTAGAGCCAGACGAGAGCTAGGACCAGGACGACCACCTCCGCTCCTTCGTCGACCGGACTGGCGAGGCTCACAGTCACAGACTTCAAGCCCGTGAGCGGTAGCGCCAGCTGGAACGCGTACGACGCGGCAAGGAGACCTGCGACCACCACGGTGGCTACGGACAGCGCCCTTATTCTCGCGGCGCTCTCTTCTATCCTGGAGACCAGCTCCCGGTGCGCCTCCACGACTGCAAGCCTTCCAGCGTCGTCCGACATGGCAACCCTCTCAACCGGAGAATCGGATAAAAGCCGTGCTGACCTCACGTCAGTCGAGCGGGAGCTTCCTCCATATCCCGAGCCACTCTTCATAGACCCTCGCGCCCTCCTCCGTGATGGAGAACGTCTCCTGTCCGTCCGTTGCCGCCGACCTGATCAGCCCCTTGCGGAGGAGAGGACCGGTAAACCCCTCGATCCTTCCGTAGTTCACATTGCATGCCTGAGCCAGTCTGGTGGGGCCTTTGGGCCCGTCGAGCAGCGAAGACAGCAGCTCCATGTAGATCAGGACCGCCTCTCTCTTCTTCAACCGCCTCCCTTCCTCCGCGGGGACGTGTTATATGAAAAGAGGGGGACCTTCCGCGGCCTAGTCTTCGCGCCACTTGAAGAACTTCACAGCCAGCGCGAAGATCACGGCGCTGACGGCCACAAGCACGCCGAAGTCCACAAGCGCGCTGGCGTAGTTCCCATAGATCATCACGTTGGTCAGCCCCTCTATCACGTAGTACAATGGAAGGACTCGCGCGACGTTCTGGAGATAGACGGGCATCGAGGAGACGGGGAAGAAGGTCCCCGAGAGGAACATCATCGGGAACGTCACCAGGTTGCCCACCACGGCGGCCGACTCGGGGCTGTTCGAGATGGTCCCCACGAGCATCCCAAGGGACACGAACATGAAGGGCCCTATGAAGATGAACAGGGCCACGCCGGGCGAGAACGATATCTGCGCCCCGAAGAGGTAGATCCCTGTCAAAGACATCAGCACGAAGGAGATCGCCGTCATGGAGATGTACCACATTATCTTCGAGACGAGCCACTCGGTCTCCGTGAGCGGAGTGAGGGAGAGCTGCTTGAAGATCTTGTCCCTCTTGTACGACGAGCTAACGTTCACCAGCGCGAACATCGGGCTCGTGAGGACCGCGAACCCGATCAGTCCCGGCACCAGGAAGTCGATATAGGAGTACGACTTCGAGACGGCCACCTCCTGCGACACCCGGACCGAGTGGACGTTGCTCGCCCCCTCGATGTTGAACTGGTTCACCACCTCGCTTGTTATTCCAGAGACCACCGCACTGGTCGTCGAGGCGGGGTTGCCGTATACAGTGACGTTGACCGGCTGGTCCTCCTCGTATGCGAGCGTGAAGCCGGCCGGTATCAGTATCCCGTTGGTCGAGGAGTGCGAAGAGAGGTACTGCGTCAGGTTCACGCTGGTCGGCGCCGAGACCAGCCTGATGGCTGACGTGCTGTTGAGCGCGGCTATGAACGCGATGCTCGCCGGCCCTCCGTCGAGGTTCTGGACATAGACCGTGGTAGGGGCCGAGCTCCCGCCCGAGAATATCGCCCCGAAGAGCAGTATCAGGATTATCGGGAAGACCAGGGTGAAGAAGAGGCCCTCTCTGCTCCTGAAGTTCCCCTTCCCGAAGACCTTGAGGTCCGCTATGACCCTCTTGAAGCTGAACACGCTCAGGACGTCTCCTCGCTCACCGCGCCCTCGCCGACGAGGCGGAGGAACGTGTCCTCCAGGCTGTCCCTCCTGACCATGAGGTCGCTCCACGCGGCGCCGGACTCCTCGATCGCCTTCAGTGCCACGAGCGCGTCGTCCTTGCCCTTCAGGCGTACCGTCACCTCGCCCCCGCTCGCCTCGACAATGAGCTTCGTGTTGTGCCTCAGGTACTCCTCAAGGTCGGGCCCGCCCTTCACCATGAGCTTCTGGCCCGAGCCGTGCGCCTCGACTATCTCCGAGGTTGTGCCCGCCGCGACCACCTTCCCGTGGTCCACTATCGCGACCTTGTCGGCGAGCTCCTCTGCCTCCTCGAGGTAGTGGGTGGTGAGCATGACCGTCCTCCCCTCCTCCTTGAGCTTCCGCACCACCTCCCAGACGGCCCTTCTGGCCTGAGGATCCAGCCCAGTCGTGGGCTCATCGAGGAAGACGAGCTCGGGGTCGTTGACCAGCGAGAGCGCCATCCCCAGCTTCTGCTTCTGTCCTCCGGAGAGGTGAAGGAAGTACGTGGAGGCGGCCTCCTCCAGCAAGACCCTCTTCAGGAGCTCGTCGGGGTCCACCTTCTTTCCGAAGAGGGCGGCGTAGTACCCGACCGCCTCCCTCGGCGTGGGATAGTCGAGGAACTTGAAGCCCTGCGGGATGACGCCGATCTTCTTGTGCAGCTCGTACGCGTCCGACCACGGGTCCAGGCCGAGCACCCTGACGCTGCCTCCGCTCTTGTCCCTGAGCCCTTCCAGGATCTCGATGGTCGTGGTCTTACCTGCTCCGTTGGGCCCAAGAAGCGAGAAGACCTCCCCGGCGTCCACGGAGAACGAGATCCCGTCGACCGCGCGGAGGCTGCCGTAGCTCTTCCTCAGGTCGGAGACCTCTATCGCAGGCATCCGTGGCGCGGGCGGACGTCCTCGCTATTTATCGGATTCTCGGTCTGCGGGCGTTCAGGTGCTCGCCGGCGGCCCCCACCTGAACCTCGGCCTCCCCCACCAGCGCCGCCCCAGGACCATGGATATGCCTACCACTATGAGCACTATCCCGGCGAAAACCGCTATCAGCTTGAGCAGCTCCACGACGATCGTCACGATGAAGCCCGAAAGGATCAGAAGCACGCCGACGCCTATCAGTATGAAGATGAGACCGACGAGCGGCCACTTGTCCATTTGGGCTCCGGCAAAGCGGACCTTATTTTAGACTTGGGCTGCCCTCAGGGCAGCCCCGCCTCCGTCTCGAAGAGCTCTTAAGCGCCTGGCGCCGAAGCGCGCTTCTCGATGCCTTCGATTCTCAAGGACTGCGGGATAATGCTCGAGCCGCAGCTCGGCATGGACATGAAGGAACTCGTCGACGCCGCGAGGCTCGCCGACAGGCTGGGCTTCGGTTACCTGTTCCGGTCAGACCACCTGCTGCCTACCGACGGCAGACGCGGGATAGCCTCGCCCGAGTGCTGGACGAGCCTGGGGGTGGTAGCCGCATCCACAGAGACAGTGAAGTTCGGTCCGATGGTCAGCCCCATCGGCTTCAGGAACCCTGCCCTGCTCTCGAAGATGGCGTGTACGCTGCACTCCTTCTCGGGGGGCAGGCTCCAGCTGGCCGTCGGGGCGGGGTGGTACGACCCTGAATACAAGGCCCTCGGATATCCCTTCCCCGGCTTCCCCGAAAGAGTCGCCCAGTTCAGGGAGGCGCTCGACGTAGTCCTGAAGCTGGTCAAGGAGGGGCGAGCCGACTACGACGGCAAGTACTTCTCTGCTCACACCGACTGCCTCCCCCGTCCGTCGGGAGACCTGAACGTGATCGTCGGAGCCAAGGCGCCCACGCTCGTGAGGGCTGCCGCACGGCAGGCGGACGAGTGGAACGTCTTCGTGTCCCCGAAGGAGGACTTCGACAAGATGATGCGAGCATTCAGAGGCGCGCTGGACGGGCGCAGGGTGGCGGTCTCCGAGACCGGCCCCTTCCTCCTGGGCAAGGGCCAGGCCGACCTCGAGGCCAACGCGAGGCTCCAGGCCCGCAAGTTCGGCTCCGACGCGCCCCCTTCCGAGGTGATATCAAGGCTGAAGAAGCGAGGCGCCGCGTGTGGAGACGTGGACGAGTTCGTAGAAGCAGTCAGGGCCAAGCTGGACCTGGGCGTCAGCAGGCTCTACTTCCAGGCGCTCGTGCCGGAGAACACGGCGATGATCGAACTGCTCGCGGACACGCTGAAGCAACGCGTGTAGTCAGCGACTGACCTGACGTCCGGACGTGGAGTGAGCAACCGCCTTTAAGCCTGGCGCATCCCAAGACACCATGTCCGAACCCGGGAGGATGTGGCTGGGATACCGCCCCGGAGGAGGCAGGGCGTGGCTCGACGCTGCCGGGTGCAAGGTCCTGATACTGGGCTCGCGCGCTCGCGACATCGCCGCACTCTCGGCGCTGTCGGCCAAGGAGAGCGGCTTCAGGCCCGTCGTTTTCGACTTGGGCGGCTCCCTTGCCAGGCGGCTCTCGGGCTGCTTCGACGCCTTCGACTACCACGCCTTCCTTTACGACGCCTTCAGGATGGAGGCGCCCGAGCACTGGCACTCCCAGCTCGCGGCGGCCGCATACGCAACCTCGCTGGACCTCTCGTTCGACCAAGAAGCGGTCGCCAACGCCGCCCTCCAGGCCCTCGCGTCGGAGGGAGGCATGGCCAGCCCCGCCTCGGTGTACGACGCCATAGGAGGGGTGGACGGGTTCAGGGCCGCATACACCGACGGGCTGAAGGGAAGGGTCGCCTCGCTCAAGCTGTTCGACGCCGTCGACGACCAACCGGTCGCGAGGCTGTTGGAGGGGGACGCCATCGTCGACTTCCACTCCTCGCCATATCCCCAGGCGGCTGAGCTCGCGGCTTGCCTTCTTCTGGCCAAGCTAATCGCGTCGGCCCACGCCCGGGGGACTCCCCCGCCGGCGCTACTCCTCGTCGACGGCAGCCGGCTCTTCAAGTGGCACGCCCGGCCAATGAACTCGGGCAGGCTCCTCACCGAGCTCCTCGAGTGGGGCATGGTGTTCTTCTCTTCCGACCAAAGGCAGGCCATCGACGCGAGGGTCTTGGACGCCTGCGGCGTCCACATATGCTCGAGCGACGCCTGGCACGCCTCCTCAGAGGGGGACGGAGTCCTTTCGGGGGCCTGCGTGGTTCAGGACATGAGGAGCGGCCAACGCACCGTCTTCGTCCCCAGGCGGGTCGTGTCCAAGACGTCGGGGTACGCCACCTCGCGCCCCGCGAGAAGCGTCCCACCCCGGCTCACGAGGATGATCCTGGACGCCGTGGAGAGCTATCCCCTCGCCACTCGGGACTCGATCGTCCACTACCTCGCGCCCGAGTTCCTCCAAGCCGACGTGGACTCGGAGCTCGGCAGCCTCATCTCGCAGGAGTGCGTCGTGACCGAACTGAAGGACCCAGGGTCCGGGCCGAGGGTCTTCGCCTACTCGCTCTCCGAGAAGGGGAGGCAAGCGCTGTCGGAGCTGAACGGGTGATGGAAAGGATCCCGACGCTCTGCAAGGCGGTGGACGACCTCTTGGACGGGGGCCTAGCCACGGGGACGGTCACGCAGGTGTTCGGTGAGAAGGCTCTCGGCAAGAGCATCTTCGCCTACCAGGCAGCGTGCTCTGCGGTCGCGGCCGGAGGCAGCGCCGTGGTCCTGGACACCGAGCAGTCGTACTCGAGCTACCTGCTCCCCTACAGGCGGGCGGGGATGGACAAGAGACTCGGGAGGACGATCAACACCGCCGAGCTCAAGCTCGAGAGGGCCGCGAGGCCTTCAGGAAAGAAGAAGGGGGCCTCGAGGAGCGAGCTCATCACCGCGATAAGCTCGGCGCTGGACAGGCTCGGCGTGACGTACAGCGACGCCCACCTGGGGCCCATCGCGGACATACTCTGTCCGACCTTCGAGGTCGAGGTGCCGTCAGAGGGCCACGCGGTCCTCGTCCTCCAGACGCCGGAGGTGGTGGACCTCCTGAACCTCCACGGAGTCGACGCCACGAAGGAGGTGTCGAGCGGCGGCAGGGTGGAGCTGAGGCTGAGGCAGGCGCCGACCTACGAGTCGGTCCTCAGGCGCATAGTGAGGGACACGGGCGCGAAGCTGCTCGTCTACGACTCGATATCCGCGCCCTTCAAGTCCTCCTTCCCGAGCACGCAGGACCTCCCGGCCAGGAGCGCGGGCCTGGCGATGATACTCTCGCACGCCCAGCGCCTCTGCGTGGAGTTCGACATAGCCGTCCTCGTCATCAGCCACGTCTCGATAGACCCGATCAAGGCCTGGAACAGGCGGCCCTACGGCGGAATAATACTGGGGCACGAGGCGAAGTTCTCCCTGGAGCTGACCAAGAGCACCGCGAAGAGGAACGGCGAGGCAGAGGCTGAGAACGAGGAGGAAATGACCGACACGGGGAGGGCCTTCTGGGTCGCCCGCCACCCCGCGATGCGCGAGTACACCAGGTACGGGTTCGCGAACATCGACGAGGAGGGGTTCCACTGATGGGCGTCTTCTGGAAGGTCCTCGCCCTTCTCGTAGGCTTGGGCACCCTCGGGCTGGGGCTGTGGCCGCTCTCGGCCCTGTGCTTCGCCATCTTCGCCCTCTCCTTCAGGCCGTGGCGGCGCTCCAGGGCCAAGGCGCCCGCGTCGAAGGCTCCGGTCGGCGCCAGGCAGGCGCTGGCGAGCGTCCTCCTCCTCGCGGCCGCGCTGGCCGTCGCCGCGCGAGGCGTCCTCTCTTCGGCCCTCTTCATCTCGTGCTTCGCCGTGACCGCGACCTGGCCCGCGGTCAGGGCCCGGGCCGCCGCGAGGCTGAGCCCGGTCGAGGACTCCATCCTCCTCCGCTCCACATGGCTCCCGTTCCTCTGGCGCGCGCTCGCCGAGGTGAAGCCGGGGGCCGAGCCGGTGCCTAGGGCGCTCTCCTCCTTTGACGGGACGCTGGTCTTCTCCGGCGGAGGAGTGTACGCGGGCGTAAGCGCGTGGGCCCTGGGCCGCGGCAGGGCTGAGGAACGGCTCCTCGCAGGGCTGAGGGATGCGGCAAGGAGGCTCTGCGCGGGCGGGGCCTACCTCATGCCTCTCGACAGCGGGGCCTCCTCGCGTGTCCTGAGCGTCGCCCTTCGGAAGGCGAGGCCCTCCCGGCGCGGCCTCCCGGCCCTCGACTCGGACTTCTTGGTCCTCGCCGCCTCGGGCGGCTTCCTGACCGAGGCAGGAGCCTACGCAGTCGCCGGGCCCTCGTCTTCCCCTTCGATGCCCCACCCCAGCAAGGTCAGGGGCGAGCCCGTCCTCTGGGAGGTGCTCGAGAAGACGGCCAAGGCGAGGAGGCTCCCGGGCCCGGACGGCGTCTCAAACCTCCTGGAGTCCTTCTCGGCTGCCACGGGGGAGCCCATCGGCGAGAGACTGCGCGGCCTGGAGGCGGGCGATGGCTCCGTCACGGTCGAGGCCCTCGGAGGGGACAGGGTAGAGCTTACCAGCCCCCAGCTGAAAGCGCTGGCCGTCGTCTACTCCTAGCCCGAGGGGGCGCCGCCGCCGACCCTTCGTGTCCAGTCGACCAGCGCCTGGACGACCTGCTTCAGCGTCTCCCTGGTCTTCCCGTCGACCAGCCGCATGTCAGGGCCGAACGCCGTCTCGGCGTTCCCTATCATCAGCTGCGGGCGGTTTATCGGGTAGACGTTGACGTCGACCATCATCTGCCTGAGGTTGAGCTGCGCCCGGGCTCCGCCCCTCATCGAGGTCGAGGCGCTGACTATGGCCGCGGGTTTGCCGTTCCACGAGTTCTGCCCTGGCGGCCTGTCCCCCCACTCTATCGCGTTCTTGAGCAGCGCGGTGACCGTGAGGTTGTGCTCAGTAGCCGCGAAGAGCAGGGCGTCTGCCTCCTCGACCTCCCGCTTGAACCTGACCACCTGCTCCGGCGGGCTCCTCTCGGCGTCCTGAGAGAAGAGCGGCAGGTCCGAGATGTCGCATATCCTGAGCGACGCCCCTTCGGGGAGGAGGCCCTGCGCCTCCACGAGGAGCGCCGTGTTGTACGAGCCCCTCCTGGCGCTGCCCGAGATCCCTAGGATCCTTACTGTGTGCATGCCCGCCGTCGCGTCCGCCTCCCTTATCAAACAACCGGGTCTCCGGAGCCCTGCTGAGGCGCGGGCTTGCGCGGAGCCGCTTCATCTCCGGAAACCTTCTTATCCCGTGAAACGAGGGCAGTTTTGAAGTCTGCAGACAATGCCGCGTTTCAAGACGACAGCAGAGGCCCTGAAGATAGTCCACAACAGGGAGCAGATCCGCAACCTCGGGATAATCGCGCACGTAGACCACGGGAAGACGACCACCTCCGACTCCCTGCTGGCGGCGTGCGGGATGCTGTCGCCCTCGGTGGCAGGGCAGGCGCTCGCCCTCGACTACATGGAGCTGGAGCAGCAGAGGCAGATGACGATAAAGGCGGCGAACGTGACGCTGTACTACGAGAAGGACGGGAAGCCGTACGTCATCAACCTAATCGACACCCCGGGCCACATAGACTTCACCGGGAAGGTCACGCGCTCGCTCAGGGCGGTGGACGGGGCGATCGTCGTGATCGACGCGGTGGAAGGCGTGATGACCCAGACGGAGACCGTGACGCGCCAGGCGCTCGAGGAGCGTGTCCGCCCCGTGGTGTACATCAACAAGATCGACCGCCTGATCAAGGAGCTGCGCCTGTCGCCTGAGCGGATGCAGGAGTGGCTCTTCGGCATAGTCAAGGACTTCAACAGGCTTGTAGAGACCTACGCCGAGCCAGAGTACAGGGAGAAGTGGAGGGTCTCGGTCCAGGACGCGCAGGTGGCGTTCGGGTCCTCCAAGGACAAGTGGGGGTTCAACTTCGACATGGCGCGGGCCGCCGGCATGTCCTTCAAGGACATCATCAACGCCTACAGCTCGTCCACGCCCGAGTCGCTGGGACAGAAGCTCCCCCTCCACGAGGCGCTGCTCGGGATGGTGGTCAGGCACCACCCGCCGCCGCACGTCGCCCAGGCATACCGGATCCCCAAGATATGGCCGGCAGGGGACCTCGGGAGCGACGTCGGTAAGTCGCTCCTCGGCTGCGACGAGAACGGTCCGGCCGTGATGATGGTCACCAACGTCGTCGTCGACCCGGCCGCGGGCCTGGTCGCCACCGGGAGGCTCTTCTCCGGGAGCGTCAACAACGGCGACCCGGTCTATCTCATCAATTCGAAGAGAGAAGGCAAGATACAGTCGGTCCAGATCTTCATGGGCTTCCAGAGGGAGATCGTGGACGCCCTCCCTGCAGGGAACATACCCGCCCTGCTCGGGCTGGACATCAGGGCGGGAGAGACCATCTCGGCGAGGAAGGACGTGGTCCCGTTCGAGTCGATCCACTACGTGAGCGAGCCGGTGGTCACGGTCGCCGTGGAGGCGAAGCACCCGAGGGACCTCCCCAAGCTCGTCGAAGTGATGCGGAGGCTGAACATCGAGGACCCGAACCTTGTGGTCACGATCAACCAGGAGTCCGGCGAGACCCTCATGTCAGGTATGGGGGTCCTGCACCTCGAGATAGCGACGACGCAGATCCAGCAGGCCGGGCTCGAGATAGTCACCTCCCCGCCGATAATCAACTACAGGGAGACCATCAGGTCGCAGGCAGGCCCGATAATGTCTCGCTCGCCCAACAGGCACAACAAGATCTTCGTGGAGGTCGCGCCGCTGGAGCCGGACGTAGTCGAGCTTGTCCGCAACGGGACCATAGGAGAGAACGTCGAGAAGAAGACGGTCATCAAGGTCCTGCGGGACCATGGGTGGGACCCAGACCACGCCAGGAACTTCCAGGCCGTCGACGAGAGGGGGAACATAATGACCGAGGTGACCAAGGGCGTCCAGTTCCTCCAGGAGTCCATGGACTCGATCAGGGCGGGCTTCGACGACATCATGAAGAACGGGCCGCTAGCCTACGAGTTCACCAGGGGCGTCAAGGTGGTGCTTACGAACTTCGTCCCCCACGAGGACCCCGCCCACAGGACCTATGCCCAGCTCATGCCCGCCTCCAGGAGGGCGATACTCGGTGCCATGCTGTCAGCCAACCCCACGCTGCTTGAGCCGATCCTGGGGATCGAGGTCAAGGGACCTTCCGACCTGATCGGGGCGATAACGGGGGTCATCAGCTCGAAGCGAGGCAAGCTCGTGAAGATAGACCAGAAGGAGGTCATGACGGTGGTCGAGGGGGAGATCCCCGCCTCCGAGACCTTCGACCTGAGCGAGAAGATGAGAGGAGCGACCGCGGGGAAGGCCGTCTGGAACACCCACTTCAAGACGTGGCAGGCGGTGCCGCAGAACATGCTCCTCCCCCTCGTCACTGAGATAAGGAAGCGCAAGGGACTGCCTCCGGACCCGCCGAGGCCGGAGGAGTTCATCGACAAGGAGTAGCGCCCTCCCGCACGCTGATTAAGGGCCGACGCGCACCCTTCGGAAGACGTTGGACCCAGACCCGGACGACGTCACATACAAGAAGAACGTCAAGACCATGGCGGTGATACTGGCAGTCATGCTGGCGGTCGTCGTCGCCGCGGTCGTCGTCCCGCCGTACATCTTCCCCCCGACGTCAGGATTCCAGTCCTCGGTCTCTCTCCCGTCGCTCGAAGGCTTCAACCTTGACCTTACGCTGAACTCGACCCAGGTCTCCCCTGGAGGCGCGGTGAACATCACCGCGTCCGCGGTGAGCACCGACGCGGCGATAAACAACGTGACGGCCCAGGACACGTGGGGTGTGGACTCCTCCTCCCTCTGGGCCTCCGCATGCTACATGCCGGTGGCCGTAGGGATAATGAAGGGCGACTACGGGTCCGACAACTACACCCAGGGGACCCTATTGGAGGTCGGCTCCGGGGCGGTGTCGTGCTCGCCTCCCGCTCCGACCTACTTCGCCTTCGAGCCGCGCACATCGACGGCCCTCGTGGCGATCGACGGCAAGCCCGAGTTCTGGACGATCCGGGCCAGCTACGTGTTCAGCTCGAAGGACCTCGAAGGGACGCCCGCCGCGGCCGCGACCGTCTCGGGCGGGGGGCTCGCTCCTGGCGTCTACACCGTGGTCGCAGCGGACGAGTGGGGAGACGTCCTCCTGACTAACTTCCAGGTGACGTAGGGCCCTGGCTTATCTAACGGGTGGCCGGCCAAGAGCCGGCATGGACGTGCCGAGCGCGCTCGTTCACAGGCTCTTCTATCCGCAGGTCCCGGCCGTGATGTCCGCCCAGCGCAGGGGTAGGGTCTCGGCCATGCCCGTGGTGTCCTACGCATCCATCTCGGACTCGCCGCCGCTCCTTGCGGTCTCCTGCAACCCGGATGGTTTCACATGCAAACTGGCAGTGGGCGCGAAGGCCTTCTCCCTCTCAGTCATGCCGCGCAGCTCCATGTCCAGCGTCGAGCGCCTCGCGCAGGTCAGAGGAGCCGACGTGAAAGACAAGCTGGAGTCCGTCGGGCTCGCCCACGGCAGCGGCACGGTCCTCCCCGTCCCGGTGATTGAGGGCGCCGAAGCCGTCCTGGAATGCCAGCTCCGCTCGAACCGCCAGGAGGGCGACCATGTGCTGCTTGTGGGCCTCGTGAAGGCCGCCCACGCGTCGGACGCCTTCTCTGAGTTCTGGGACTTCAGCAGATACAGCCCCATCCTCTACGCAGGGTGGCGGGGTGGGCTTACCACCTACCCGCCGGACAAGCTCCGACCTGGCGCCCTGAGAGGACGCCGCGCCGGCCGGGGCCGAAGCCGCCCGTCTACGGGCTAGAACGCCTGATCTAGAGGCTAGAACTATATCCCCGCCGCGCGTAGGGTGCCCATGAGACGCGGCTTCACGTTCCTCGCAGTCGCGCTGGCCATGGTTGTGGCGATCGGGGCCGCTTCGGCTGCGGTCAGGGCTCCCATTCTTCCCAATCAGTCGGCCCCTTCGCCAGGGGGCTCAGGCCAGGCTGCCTCGAGCAACGGCCTCCAGCTTGAGGCGTCGACCAACGGCTCCGTCTTCGAGCCGGGCCAGACGGTGTCTCTTACGGTCTCGGTTCTCAACACCATGGACGCCCAGAACGTCGTCCCCTCCGCCGACGACTGGCCCATCCAAGGCATGGGCGTCGGGCCGTGCGGCAGCGTCAACTATCCCTTCGGCTTCGTCCTCTACCAAGGGAACTATCCCCCTGCCTCCGGCGAGAGCGCGTCACAGGTCGAGCTCTACCAGGGCGCGGACTACGGCTGTCCGATGATCCTGTCCGGGATCAGCTCGTTCTCGTTCTACCCTTCGAGCGACGTCGCCATCGTCGCAGGCTCGTGCCAGCCGGAGCCTTGCTTCTCCGAGTTCATGAACTCCACCTCGTCGATCAGCGGGTATTGGACCGGAGGCGCGTTCGCCGACCTGCAGCCTGGGGCCTATACCATCGCGGTGGGCGACGAGTGGGGGTCGCTCGTCACGATCCACTTCACGGTCCAGTCGGAAGTACAGGGCGGCATAGTGCTGCTCCCCGCGGGGACCTCCCTCGAGGTCTCTTCGAGCTACGACTGCGTAGCGGGCCACTACTCCCTTCCCTTCGACGCCTCAGGACAGTCGACGCTGAGCGGAGCCTACAGGGCCGGCCCTTCCGGCGTCACTCTCTACGTCGCCACGTCCGAGCAGGCCAACTCGACCGTGGACGGCCACCCGGGCTCATGGCTGTACTCCACCGGCCTCAACGACACCGCTTCCTTCTCCGTCCAGCTGGGGAGCGGGTCGTACGTCCTCTGGATCGAGGGGGCGGACATGAACTGCGGCTCGGGGATAGTCGAACCGCTCGAGCTCCTCACCCAAGTCAACGTCACGCAGGGCTTCACGCTCAGCGGGCCCTAGCCGTCCCCTCAGGACATCGGGACGAACCTTGTGGTCAGGGCCGGGCTGCGGTTCCATCTCGCCAGGTTGAGAAGGAGAGGCGTCATCCTCTCAACGGCCTGCGCCTCGACGATAGGACCGGCGTAGAGCGGCTTCAGGGACGGGACGCTCCTGACGAGGGAGGCGGCCTGCTCGAAGGCCTCTTTGGAGGTCGAGGCGACCAGGACGTCCGCGTGAAGCTCGTCCTCTCCGTGGAGCATCCCGAACGGGATGCCGTTGAAAGCCGTCGCCACGCCGCTGTCCGGGAGCATCCTCGCGAGCTGCTCCGCCGCCGACCCCGTCTCGAGCCCGTACCTGAGCGCCCCTCCTTCGAACCTCAGAGGGTTGACCACCGAGACCACCAGCTTCCCCGCGAGGGGCTCCGCCAAGCTCGAGGCCACGCCCATGGCCTCGTAGGGGACCGCCAGGATCGCCGCTTCGCAGAGGCTCGAGGCGCCCTCGTACGAGTCCCCGGACGCGCCCGCCATCTTCGACGCGGCGGCCTTCGCCTTCTCGGGGTCCCTGGAGCCGATTATCACGCCGTGAGACCTGGACAGGCGGCCAGCAATGGCCGACCCCATGTCGCCCGTCCCGCCCAGCACCGCTATCTTCAATTCTCCAGCCTCGTCTGGGCCTTCGCCCCTTCGTACTTCACGAACTTCGAGTCCAGCATCTCCTTCACCTTCTCCGCCTTCTTCCACCCTATCCCCTGCGTCATCGCCAGTTCGCCGGCCGTCAGGCCCATAACCTTTCTCGGCGTGCCGTACTTCGAGAGCAGCCTCTCGGCTAGCCGCCTCCCTACGCCCGGGAGCGAGGAGACGAGGTACAGCTGTTGCTGGGAGACGCTCTTCGACTTCGGCGGGCGTTCCAAGGGGACCCTCTCGAGCGGCTTCGCCCTCGCATGGGTCAGCAGCCCCGCGATTGCCATCGCCGTCTCCGCCGGGTTCGCCGTGTAGAGCAACCTGAGGCCGTAGGCAAGGGTGACGTTGGCAATCGCGCCGTAGAACGCTCTCGTGTTCTTCGCCAGCCTCTCCACTTCCTTGGAGTCCCCTTCCACGAGGAGGTACGGCTTCGCGTAGGACGCCGACAGCCGGGCCGCCTGGTAGAAGAGCCTAGAGTCGTAGACAGAAGACACCAGGTCGCGGACTGACTTCCTCTCCACCGCGAGCTCCGGGCTCAGGACATAGTCCGCCACCTGGAGCATGCTGAAGTAGACGCGGACGTTCAGCTTGCCGAGCTCCTCGGGCACGCCGCTCGCCTTCTCCCTCTCGTCGGCCACCACCCGAGCGGGAATCACAGGCCCAGTGGAGGCAGGACCACATAAAAGGAATAGGCGGTCAGGGCGAAGAGCAACAGCGCCGCGACTGCCACGACCTTGTCCGCGGCCCTCGCCCTGTACTGGACTAGGGAGGTGGGCCTGGGCACCGCCCCGTAGGCGCGAGACTCCATGGCCTCCGCGAGCTCGCCGCTGCGCACCACCGACGTCACGACCAGCGGCACCAGGACCGGCACCATGCTCCTGATTCTGCGCAGGACGTTCCCCTTCTGCATCTCCAGCCCCCTCGACTTCTGCGCGTCCATTATCTGCATCGCGTCCAGCATCAGGACGGGGACGAACCTGACGGCCGTGACGAACGCGAAGACTATGTCCCTGGGCAGCCGGAACGTCTTCATCACCTGCTCGAGCTCGTCCGGGGACGTGGTGACGAAGAAGAGGCTCGTGGAGACGACTATCCCCACGAACCTTGCGGCGTAGAGAACAGAGGACTCGAGGTCTCTGGTGACGAAGAAGTTGAGGCCGAATATCAGTACGGAGAAGAGCGAAGTGAACGCGACGGTCCTCCCCACGCGGCGGAGCGCCTTGGCCGCGGCCGCGACCCCGAGGACGAAGGCCACCACTATGGCGATCTCGTACACGAAACGCGCTATTATGGCGCACACGAACATGAGGATCGAACAGAGCAGCTTGACCCTCGGGTCTATCCTGTGATAGAACGACTTGCCGCTCCTGAAGAGGAACCCGCTGCTCAGCCACATCAACGTCTCTCACCCGCTATCCAGCGCCTCGCTTCGGCCGGGTCGACGAACGGCGAGGTGGGGCGGCTCCGGAGCGCGCCGTGGAACGAGACTAGCTGCGGCTGCGCCACCCTGGCGGACTCGAGGAGGCCCTTCTGCGCCATCACCTCGGCCGCGCGGCCGTCGCCGACGACCTTCCCCGACTTCATCACCACCACCCTCGGCTGGATCGGCCACAGGAACTCGATGTCGTGCGACACGACGAGGATTGTCTTTCCCGTGGACGTCAGCATCCTGATGGTCTCCGCGAGCCTCTCCTTCTGGAGGGCGTCTTGGCCCACCGTCGGCTCGTCGAGTATCACCACCTGCGGGTCCCAAGCGAGGATGCACGCAAGGGTGAGCCGCTTCTTCTCGCCCCCGCTGAGGACGAGGGGCGACGACGCCCTGTACTCCGTCAGCCCGAAGAGCTCCAGGCCCCAAGCGACCCTCCGCTCGACGAGCTCCTCCGAGAACCCGAAGTTCCTGAGCGCGAACGCCATCTCTGCCTCCACGCTCTCGGAGAAGAGCTGGTGGTCAGGGTTCTGGAATGCCACCCCCACCTTCCGCGACAGCTCCGCCGTGGTCGTCGCGGTTGTTGCCACGCCGTCCACGAGCACCCTCCCCTTCGAGGGCTTGAGCAGGCCAGTCACGTGCTTGACGAGCGTGGTCTTCCCCGCCCCGTTCTCGCCGACAACGGCGACCGTCTCGCCGCCTCCGACCTTCAGGGTCACGCCGTCCAGCGCCTTGACGCCTGTAGGGTGCACGAACGACACGCCCTCGAACTCTATCATATGCCGCCCGGCCCCTCCACGGCTGCGGCCAGCTCCGCGCTCGTCATCACACGACTCCCCGAGACGAGTCCCTCGCGCGCCAGCGCCTTCTGGAGCCTCGTGATGGATGGGACGGCCACGCCATATCCTTCCGCCTCCTCGCCCAGCAGCACGTCGGCCGGCGTCCCGTCGAGGACCTTCCGGCCCTCGCTCATCACCACCATCCTGTCGGCGACTCCCACCAGCAGGTCGAGCCTGTGCTCCACTATCAGGAAGGTCGTCCCGAGCTCCTTCCTCAGGCGGGCGACGAGGCCGACGAGCTCCGACGCCGTCTTGGGATCCAGCAGAGAGGTCGGCTCGTCCAGTATGACGAGCTTCGGCCTCATCGCGATGACCCCTGCCAGCGCCACCCTCTGCTTCTGCCCGTCGGACAGCTCGTGGGGGGCTCTCTGGGCCAGAGGCTCTACACCCAAGAGCCTCAGCGCCTCGTCCACCCTGGCGCGCATCTCGGGCCTCGGCACGCCTAGGTTCTCAAGGCCGAAGGCCACGTCCCTTTCCACCGAGAACATGAATATCTGGTTCTCGGGGTTCTGGAACAGGAACCCGACCGTCTGCGCGAGCTCCCGCATGTCTGTCGCCTTGACGCTGCGCCCCGCGACCCTGACGTCGCCGGAGTAGTCGCCCGAGTACATGTGGGGCACCAGGCCGTTGACCGCCCTGAGCAGCGTCGACTTCCCGCATCCCGAAGGGCCCGCCAGGACCACGATCTCGCCCTCCTCGACTCGGAGGCCGAAGTCTGAGACCGCCTTCCGCCGCGACTCTGGATACCTGAAGCTCAGGCCCTCGACCTCGAGCATGGCAGGCAACTACCGGGTCACCCGGGCCGGTCGGAGGTCCCGCCCGTCACGCCGCGCAGCCCCGGACGCACTGCGCGCGCCTGCCCGGCTGAGCCCAACGCTCACGAAGGAGTCCCCGGAGGGGCTCCCCTTCGAGTCAGCTGGGCGAACCAAGGGGTCTTGCCTCCGACTCTGAGCTGGGAGACGCTCGGGACGCGAAGGATGGAGTACGTCACGGCCATGACGAAGAGCAGCTGCAGGACGTTGAAGACCGCCGTGAAGGCCAGGATGACGGCGAGCGCGTTCGAGTTCGTCAGGGTTATCCCCAGCCAGGAGAAGGGGATCTTGGCGACGCTCTCGGCGTACCCCAGCTCGCCCAGGAAGACCAGCACGTAGTAGTTGGGAATCGTCATGATTGCCGCCCTGAAGGCCAGGCCGAAGCCGCTGCTGGAGCCGACGAGCCTGCCGAGGCCCGACCAGCCCGCGCGGGACGCTATGGCGGCCCCTACCCACAGCCCGAAGACCGTGGAGAACAGAGAGAAGAGCTTCAGGAGCGGCCCGATCGGAATCTGCTGCCCGAAGACCATCAGCCCGGCGAACTCCACGGTCGAGGCGGCCAGGGCCGGGACAGGGCCGAAGATGAAGAACGCGAGCAGGATCGCAACCTCACCGACGTCAAACTGCAGGTAGGGGACCAGGGGGAAGTTCAGCCCGAGCGCCTGGGACACAGCGGCCAGGACGAGGGCGAGAGACGCGAAGACCGCCATCCCTGCGACGGCCGTCGTGTCTAGCCTCCCCCAGAGGACGTTCGCCTTCACGACGTTCGCGGCCGGCGCTATTCTTATAATCCTTTGGTAGCTAAAACTCCGCTTGTAGATGCCCGAACCGAAGCCGGGGCTGACTCCCCAGCAGCTTGCAACGCTCGTCGAGCTGGCCAGGCTGAAGGCTGGGACATCCTTCGTGGACGCCTCTTCCTCGCGCCTGGGAAGCGCGCTTGACGTCACGCAGCAGGGCGCCTCCAAGCGTCTCCTTGACCTCGAGCGCGCGGGCCTCATAGAGAGGGTCCATGCCGGCAGGAGCCTGAAGGTGAGGCTGACCGAGGAAGGCCTCCAGGCCGTAATGTCGTTCTACAGCCAGCTGAAGGTCGTGCTCGAGGGCGAGGAGAAGGAGCTGGTCTTCGTCGGGAAGGTCTTCACAGGGCTCGGCGAGGGCCGGTACTACGTCTCCATGAAGGGCTACTCCTCGCACTTCAGGGCCGCCTTGGGTTTCGTCCCGTTCCCGGGGACGCTCAACCTCAGGCTCGACTCCCCCACCATGACCGCGCAGAGGGCGCGCCTCGGGTTCCTGAAGGGCCTCGAGATACCAGGGTTCCAGGACGGAATGAGGACGTACGGGCCCGTCAAGTGCTTCAGGGCCAAGGTGGGAGCGCTCGACGCGGCTGTCCTAGCCATAGAAAGGACGCACTACGACAGCTCCGTGCTCGAGGTCATCTCGCCCTCCAACCTGAGGAAGTCCCTCGGGCTGCGGGACGGGGACGAGTGCTCCGTGGTGATGTCCCTCGACTGAGGGCCCTTCCCCTCGCGGAGGCTGCGGGACTGCGATGGGCTTATCTAGACTGGAGGGGCGCTGAGGTCACGTGCCTGCCCAGGAGATGCTGGTCCTCGTGGACGACCACGACAACGAGCTGGGCACGGACACGCGCGAGAACTGCCACGCAGGGAGAGGGAGGAGGCACAGGGCCTACACCGTCCTTCTCTTCCACGGCGGCAAGCTGCTCCTGCAGCAGCGGTCCTCGAAGAAGCTCCTTTGGCCCGGGGCTTGGGACGTGTCGTACACCAGCCACGTGTACCCGGGAGAGACCTACCAGCAGGCCGCCGCGCGGAAGGGCATTCAGGAGCTGGGCGCCAGGGTACCAGTCCTCGCCGACGTCCACTCGTTCGTCTATTTCGCCCCCCAAGGAGAGAACGCCGAGAACGAGTTCTGCAGGGTCTTGGTGGGAGACTTCGACGGAATGGTGACCCCGAACCCTGACGAGATGGCGGCGGTCAGGTGGGCCACGCTCGAGGAGGTCGAGGCGGACCTGAAGTCAGACCCCGAGCGCTTCACGCCTTGGTTCAAGCTCTCCTTCGAGGGCTTCCTGAAGCATCCTTCGTCGAAGGCCTACGCCAGCCGAGGGCGGGTCAGGTAACCTCTTCGACCTTCGCGCCGAGCATCCTCGCGACGGCGTCGAGCGCCTCCTGGACCGACTCCTCGGGCTCCGCGCCGGTCGAGTACGACGCGGCCGTGGCGTGCCCCCCGCCGTGCCCCCCGAGCTTCCGCGCCGAGGCCTCGGCCACGTCCGTCCCCAGCTTCACCCTTGTCTTCTCTGAGAACCTCTGCGTGGCCCTCAGGCTGACCCTCGTCTCCCCCTCGGACTCGCCCCCCGCGACCGCGAAGTCCGCCCCGAGGTACACCAACGAGCGCGCGACGTGCGCCTGGAAGGAGCCTATGATGCTCGCCGCCGCGACCCACTCCCCGACCCTGAAGATCCTGAGCCTCTGCGCTCCCTTCAGCTTGGCCAGGACTTCACCGTAGTCGGGTTCCGATCTGAGGGCCCTCCTGGCCTCGGCCACGTCCGCCCCCCGGTCCATCAGCGCGACCACCGCCCTCAGGCCCGCCGGGCCCGCGATGGTGAGATGCGAGGAGTCGAACATTATCGCCTCGAGGAGCGCCTGGGCCGTGTCCGCGTCTATCTCGACGCCGAGCTTGGAGTACAGCCCGAAGACCACCTCGGCCGCGGACGTGGCCTCTTCGTCGACCACCATGTGGTCGTACGCCCCGCCCTGCCTCCTAGGGTGGTGGTCCACCAGGACCTTCACCCCCGCCCCCTCCTCCATCTTGTCCTTCCACGCGTCGAGGAGCTCCGCGTCGCCCACGTCGACGGCCACGTACAGGTCGAAGTCGCCGGCGTCCTGCTCGACCGTCGCGTGCCGGAACCTCCTGCTCAGCTTCGTCGTCAGCGCCGTCATCCCGCCTGGCGTGGCTATCACCACGTCGCACGCCGGTGCGAGCTTCCGAAGCAGCGCCGAGACGGCGTAGGCTGAGAGGTAGGCGTCTGCGTCTGCGTTCCTGTGGCAGACGACCGCGGCCCTGCGGAGCGCCCCGGCCCTTACGTAAGGAAAGTCGCTGGTCTTCTCAAGGCTCATGGGCCGACGAGGACCTACGCGTCTCCCGGCGGCTGTTGCTGCGCGGCCTTCGGCTTCACGGCGTCGTCAATCTTCCCTTGGAGCTCTTTCAGGCTCTCCCTGAACCGCGCCTCCTGCTTGCTCAGCACCAGCTTCCTCGTGCCCGCCAGCTCCTTCTTCTCCGTCAGCTCCTTGACCACCTCGTCCTTCTGGACCTTGACCAGCAGGTTCCCGGCGAACTTGTAGATCGCCTCGGAGGCGGAGGCCTTTCCCAGCTCCTCCAGCGCCTTCTCCGTCTCGCCCAGCTCCAGCTCCACCTGCTGCCTCTGGACGAGCACGGCCTGCAGGTTCTGCTGGACCTGGTCGTACCTGGCGAGCTGCTCTCTAAGGTAGGGCGGTAGCTCTGGCTGGCTCAACTTCGACTCGCGGCCCCTTCCAATCGCTTAAAGTCTTTTTTGCCTGGCGCTTGGCTGAGGACCTCCTCTCCACCAGTCGCGCTCCTGAGGACGTCGAGGAGGGCCCTCGCCCTCTGCGCGACCTCTCCCGGCTCTTCGCCCGAAAGCCTGACCTCGCACCCCCCCGCCCTGACCTTGGCCGTGGGGATCGCCTCCTTGATCCTCATAGAGGCCAGCCTGCCCGCCCTGAAGGATATCCTCAGCTCTACGGACTCGACGGGCTTACTTGCCCTTCGCCTGGGCGAGGTCATAGGCTCCGCCTGCCACGGTGTAACCGCACGACTTGCATCTCCATATCCCCGACGCCGTCCTGGCGAGCCTCGCGCTTGAGCAGGACGGGCACTCCCTCGACGCCTTCAGCCCGACGTACACCCTCGAGTACCTCTTCCTCAGCGTGGAGCCGTACTTCGCCCCCAGGCCGCGCACGTTCTCTTTCTTCGACTTTGGCACTATCCGGTCGCCCCGACTATCTGGGCGCGCAATGCCTTCCCGACCCTTATGGACGTGTCGGCCGCCTGCAGGACCATCTCAGGGGTTATGGTGCTCGCCTCGCCCTTCTGGCTCGCGCATATGTTCCCCCCGTCGTCAGTGGTTATCGTGATGCGCATGTCCATCATGGCCTCCTCCTCGGAGTCAGGGTCCACCACGAGCGCGTCGCCTATCCTGGCCATCGTGACCGAGACCGGCGTCTTCTCGATCGGGACGGGCACTAGCTCCTCGGCAGCGACGACCTTGTCGCCTTCCACGTTGTACTTCTTCATCTTCGCGGTCCTCAGCGCGGCCACCACCGCGTAGCTGGTGGCGTCGAACAGGTTCCCGTCCACGTTCATCACGTTGCAGTCAACGAAGACTGTGACCACGCTCTTGCCCTCGATCAGGCAGAGCTTGGTTAGGTCCACCATCTCGGACTCGCGGATCCCCCTGTCGACGACCCTGGCCAGCTCTATCGCCTCCTCGCTGGGCGGCCCTGCCTCCGCGAACGGGGACGCCAGAGGGAGTATCTCTGCGTTGACCACCAGCAGCCCCTTGTCGGGAGTGTCGGGGAAGGGCACGCCTGTCGCTATCTTCACGCCTGCTATCACCTGGGTGTTGCCCAGGCTGACCCTTGCCGA
>JASHUU010000072.1 GCA_030039795.1 Nitrososphaerales archaeon
AGGTCACGTTCCAATTCGTTTCATCAGTTCAGTCCCGGAATCCCATGCCTTAGTCCCGGCCGGGGCAGTCCAAGCACTTCAGTCCACTGCGGGTACATGAGCACCCATCTGGATGAGGGGAAAATATCATTACCTCGGAAACAAGATGGATCGGCGGGATGGGCCTAAGGTACCTCGGGATAAGAGTCACCGATTTAGAGCGGTCGCTTCGTTTCTATGTCGAGTTGCTCGGGCTGAAAGAGAAGCGTCGCGGTAGGATGTATCACGGGGGGGAGTGGGTTCTCTTGGAAGACGCGAAGACGCATCAACGTCTTGAGCTAAATTGGTACCCCGCCAACTCGCCCTACGCCACCAAGTACGTCCCCGGGGACGGTCTTGACCACATCGGCTTTACTGTGAAGGATCCATCAGCTACCTACAGGAAGCTTCTTCTGGCGGGTGCGCAGTCGGCGCTCAGTCCCGACGACAAGAGTGGCGTCAGAGGGGTCTATTACGTCAAAGATCCGGACGGCAATTGGATAGAATTCTTCAGATAGCAGCAGCGCTAAGGAAACATCCAGGATGATTCCAATTGCTCTGCCTGGACCAACACCATCAAAAATCCCCTAGGAATGATGCTCCAACTTGGGCTGCTTGGGAGTGACTAGTGCCGTGTCTGTACTGAACCTTCCACACGAGGGTCCTAAGCTGACGAAGCACCCATCGCTGGCTTTATCTCATGCATATGTCTCCAGTCGACGGGCATGTACACCGACGCTCTAGTCAACCTATACACGCGCGACATTGAGGCTGGTCTCCGCTTTTACAAGGGCCTCCTAGGATTCGAAGAGACTTTCCGCACCCCGAAAGAAGGAACTCCTACCCACGTAGAGCTCTCGCTCAAAGGGTTCGGCCTCGGCCTTGGTACTGTGGAGGCGGCGAAGGGAAGACACGGAGTAGATGCGTCGCCCGGCAGCCCAGCCATGGCTCTGGTCATATGGACTGACGACGTGGACAAGTCATTCAAGCAACTTGCATCCGCCGGCACCCCCGTCGTCCAGCCGCCGCATCCCTCCGGCAAACGCAACCGCGCCGCCCTCTTGCGTGACCCCGATGGGAACCTCGTCGAGATAGTCGCGAGGGTCGTCTGACGTTCCGGCTGCAGCTCCAATTAGGAGTTGAAGTCTCCTACGGTGATGAAGTGAGACCGCGAGAATGAGCACTTGCACGGGCGCCTGGGTCGCAGGCGGGCACCCATATGGCTGCGACCTAAGTGCTGTAGACAGTAATACCGAATCCTTAAGTATTACTCACGCGTAACTATTACATATGGCCGAAGTCGTCGTCGCTGTGACGAAGAAAGGCCAGGCGACGATTCCGAAGAGATTACGCGAAAGGCACGGCATCGGGAGGAAAGCGCTCGTCGAGGATACAGAAGGGGGGGTCTTGCTGAAACCCCTGCCTAGTCCGTCGATGGAGAAGGGTTCCCTCAGGTCCGTCCTGAAGGGCAAGTCATCGAAGGAGATTATGGAGGAGGTCAGAAGGGTGGAGTCCACCAGGGAGAGAGGACTTTCGAGAAGACGTGGGGCCTGACAGTGCGCCCCATTGTCTTCGATACTCAGGCTTTGTTGGTGTTCTACCTTGGGGAGGCTGGATCTGACAGGGTTGAATCCTATCTTGAACAGATTTCAGGGGGAGCGGCGAAAGGCTACCTGAACATTGTCAACTTGACCGAGTTCCATTATGTCTTGCGGAGAATCAGCAAAGCTACCGCGGAAGAGAAGGAGAGGAACCTGAGGAGCTTTGGCGTCAAGATCATACCCGTCGCCGACGACTCGCCTTTGTGGAGGGAGGCTGCGGCAGTCAAGGCGGATAACTCCCTCTCCCTCGCCGACGCCTTCGCGGCATCAACCGCTCTCCTGTGTAAAGGAACCCTTCTGACGGGAAGCGATGTCGAATTCGACCGTGTAAAGGACCTGAAAGTCGAGCGCGTGGGTCGTTAACCAAATGAAGTGGGGCTAGACCCACTTCCGAAGATGCTCAGGTCCACATCTGCAGGCCCGAATCCCGGCCGGCGCACCCACATGGATGCCTCGGTCCCGGCTGGGACACCGTTCCACGCTCCTCGGACGTGAGCGATGCCTCTCCTTATTGCCGGCCTTAAAACGCGAGTCTGAGGTCTCTCGCTCCGGGCATTTTGCAAGAATGAAGTTCACGCGGCATGCTGAAGAGAAGTCCGAAGTGGTCCGCTGCTATGGTTTCGACATATCTCGAAATCTGGTCGAAAGAGCCATTTCAGCGGCCTGACAACATCGCACGAAGAGGCGCTCAGACCTTTTCAACGTTAGTACTCGACGACAGGTTCGGCCTGAGCGTGGTGCATAAAGAGCGGAAAGGCATCATGGTGGTGATGATATTCTATCCCATCGAGAGGAAGAGAGTTGGCTTATGGGATGAAGTACGCCTAATTCGACCTTCTATCCGTCATGTTGAGAGAAGGGGAAGCTCCCACACGCCGACGAGGTCGGCGATCTGACTCTCCACGTGGACAAGGAAGGCAGGCCCTCTCTTCTTTGAAGTCCTGAACGCCAGCAAGGCCGTCCCCAAGATGGTTCAGGCCTTGGCTCGGGGCGAAGTGGTTGCCTAGATGTCCTTTGCCCATTCCTGAATGGGGTTCCGCCATCCCCTACCGGAGATAATCGAGAAAGATAGGCGCATCCTCAAGGCAATGGATGGTCTCTGAACGCCTCTCGAAGATCTGAGCCTGGCTCCCCTGTTTAAGACGGCTTAAGCCAGCATCCGCAGGCTTGAGTCCTGGCCGGGGCAACCTACCCACGTGTCAGTGTCTTGAGTGCCGCATACGGGTCACGGTGCGGCTCCCTTTGGGGACTTCGACTCGTAGTGGAGTCCAATCACGCCCGACTTGAACGTCTTCGCGCTTAGAAGCTGGAGAGGATGCCGCGCGCCGGGGTCTACGAAGATAGGCCTGCCCGCCCCCAAGATGATTGGGCGAACTCGGATGAAGAACTCGTCAATCAGACCATCCCGAAGCAGTGCTGAGACCAGGGTGCCGCTACCAACTACGACCATGTCCTTGCCCGGCTCGCCCTTGAGCTTGGCGACGGCTTTGCCGGGGTCACCCCGAACCAGCGTCGCAGG
>JASHUU010000073.1 GCA_030039795.1 Nitrososphaerales archaeon
CTCGAATACGACCGCCTGCCCGAGGGAGAAGTCGAAGGTCGTCGCACTGTAGTACAGGGCCTGCCCAAGCCCGGGCCAGTCGAAGAACGGCTCGATGACCAGGCTCCATGAGGCCCCCGAGATCACGGCCAGTGCGAGCGCCGCGGCGAGGTCCACCTTCTGCCTGCTCAAGAGCCTCGCGAAGAGCAGACCCAGGAAGCCTATGGCCGTTAGATACACGAAGGGGAGCGCCATCGACTCCAGCACGGCGAGGTAGTATGCGGCTCCCGCCACATGGTGCGTCGCGACCACCAGGGGAGCGTACTGCGAAGGCACGATGCTCCTCAACGCGGAGTCGACCGCACGGTCTCCATCAGCGATCCCCCACGCGAGCAGCCATGACACGGCGGCGGTCGACGCGGCGGCGCCGGCGACCGCACGCCCTGGCCGCCGGGAGGAGCTTCCGCGGACAGAGACCAACCGCAGGACCATCCCCATCGCGACCACCTCGAGAGCAGATGCGATGACCAGGAGGAGCGTGTAGGGCAGGCGCGCCGAGATCGTCTGCAAGACTGTGCCCGGCAACGACGACGAGCCCGCGTTCGGACCAAAATTGGAAGTCAGCATCAGGCGCATGTAGTCGGCGAACCTGACCCAGATGGGCTTCGCGACGCCGTACGCATGGATCGTGCGCGCGTTGAGCGCGGAGAGAATCCCGGCATATTGAGGCGTGACGGTGCCCGGAGGGGGCACGAGGAGATAGAGGACTTCCCAGCATTGAAGGTACATGGCAGCCGGACAGTAGTAGTGGGGGGCGCCCAACTGGAAGACGACGAACTCCGCTGAAACCAACGCGACCAGGGCGGCCAGGAGGAACACGACCTTGACGGCCAGCCGCCTGGCCAGCACGAGCAAGAGAGAGCGCGCCCGGGGGAGCCTACTGCCCTCCAACTCCTGTCCCTCTATCGTCGGGTCCGCCTCGGGGGCGGCCCCCTCGAGAAGCTGACCACGAGTCATACTGCTGAGTCGCCGCTCTCTATTACGGTTGTTACCAGGCCCGCGTCAGACCTGGAGCTTCCGCGCGAGGCGCTCCTTCGAGGACCTGTTGACTATCGGGCCGCCCGCGAGGTTGCTGTTCCCTATGACCGTTATCACCCCGTCGTCGCCCCTGACCCACGTAGTCCTCATGTTGATCTTCACCACCTCCCCCTTCACGGAGCTGAACTCTATGTGGTCCCCTATCCTGAGGATCCCGTCGCTCAGCATCAGCACCCCCGAGATGATGTTCGACAGGGTGTTCTGGAGGGCGAGGCTCACCACGAGACCTACGATGCCCCCTGCGGTGAGCGTGGTCAGCTCCGACGAGATCCCGGTGATGCTCGCGACCACCACTATGCCCAGCGCCAGCATCAGGATCGCGGCCCACTCTCTGACCGAGTTCGCCACGGACTTCGACGCCCCGGCACGGAGGGCGAGCCTCTCCACGACGCGGGTGAGGATGGCGCCCACTATCACGAGCGACGCCAGGCTCACGGCTATCTCGACCAGCAGCCCCAGGAAGTCGCCTCCGGCGAGGCCGGTCAAGGGCGAGGTCGTCGAGCTCGTGCTAGAAGAGACCTGGAGGAGCCCTGCAGCTGGTCCCAATCCGGATGACTTCTCCTCAGCGTATTTATTACCCTTGTAACGCAGGTGTGAACGTCAAGTTTGGAGAGCCAGGTGAAGTTCAAGCTGTCCCCGAGGGCCGTGGTCGCCTCCTGCGAGCACGTCGGCCCGTACGCGGAGATAGGGGGCAAGATGAGGCGCCTGAAGTCTTGGATGGACTCGAAGGGGATAGAGCAGTCGGGCTACCCCTTCTGCCTCTTCTACGACAACCCTTTCGAGACGCCCCCCGAGAAGCTGAGGAGCGAGGCGTGCATCCCCGTGGCGAAGCCCTTCGCCGCCGAAGGCGACTTCACGCAGAAGGAGTTCGCAGAGGCGCAGGTCGCGGAGACGAGGCACGGCGGACCCCCTGAGGAGTTCGGGAAGACTTACGGGCCTTTCCTCGAGGGGCTGCTGAAGGGCGGGTACAGGATCACCGGTCCCGCGAGGGAGTACTTCATGTCGGTCTCCGACGTAAAGGGCCCGGGTTCGGGCTTCCTGATACACCAGCCCGTCTCCAAGAGGTAGGGCCGGGGCGGGGAAGGGTCCTATGAGCTATCTCGACCTGTTCGCTGCGGTCAACCCCCTGGTCGGGGAGAGGGACCCCGAGGACCCGGTCCTGACAGTCTTCGGGGTGCCCTACGACGGGACCACGTCGTTCAGGCCCGGCACCAGGTTCGGGCCCAACGCCATACGCGAGGCGTTCCTGAACGTCGAGGCCTACTCGAAGCGGCTCGACGTCGACGTGGAGAAGCTGAGAATCCGCGACGTGGGGAACATGGCGAAGGTGAACGACGCCGAGGCGATGGTGGAGATGGTGTCGAAGGCGACCAGAGAGCTGTTCTCGTCGGACCAGCCGTTCTGCATGCTCGGCGGAGAGCACTCGCTCACGTTCGGCTCCTACAGGAACGCGCCGAAGGGGACCGCCCTCGTGGTCTTCGACGCGCACTTCGACCTGAGGGACGTGTGGGAGGGCTCGAAGAGCTCCCACGCTTGCTACCTGAGGAGGGTCACCGAGGCCAGGGACCCGTCCGCGGTCGCGCACATAGGTGGGAGGGCCGCCACGAAGGAGGAATGGAGGCTGTCGGAGGGGCTAGGGTACGTCGCGGGTCCGAGGGAGGCGGGGACCGAGAGGAGCATGGAGGCGTTCAGGAGGTTCGTGTCAGGTTTCAAGAAGGTGTACGTCAGCATAGACATAGACGGGCTCGACCCCGCGTACGCCCCGGGGACTGGGACGCCGGAGTCGGGCGGGATATCGCCTCTCACCCTCCTTGACTACGTCTACGCGCTCGAGGGGAAGGAGGTCGCGGCGTTCGACATAATGGAGGTCAGCCCGGGGTACGACCAGGGAGTCACCGCCGCCGCGGCGGCGAGGTTCATGAACGAGCTCGTGGCCCTCGTCTCCAAGAAGCGCCAGGCTACTGGTGCCTCTCGGAGAGGCCCCTGACCTCGGACACCAGGTCCTCCATCTTCAGCCCGAACCTCTGCTTTCCGTCTCTGGTCCTCACCGCGAGCGTCCCGGATGACTCCTCCTTGCCCCCCACCACGACGACGTAGGGGATCCGCTGAATCTGGGCGTCCCTGACCTTGGCGTTGAGGGTGCCCTGCTGGAAGTCGGCGTCCGCCCTGACCCCCCCGGCCTCGAGCCCTGCGAGGACGTCGCGGCCGTATGCCACGTGCTCGTCGCTGAGCGGGAGCACGCGAGCCTGGACGGGCGACAGCCACACGGGGAGCGTCCCCTTGTAGTGCTCCAGCATGATGCCCATGAACCTCTCGAGCGAGCCGAGGATCGTCCTGTGGAGCACGACCGGGGTGTGCTCCTTGCCGTCCGAGCCCGTGTAGGCGAGCCTGAAGCGCTTGGGCATCTGGAGGTCGAGCTGGAACGTCCCGCACTGCCACTCCCTGCCTAGGGAGTCCTTGACGTCCACGTCTATCTTCGGCGAGTAGAAGCTGCCCTCCTTCTCCTTGACCTCGTAGGCCCATCCCTTGGCCTTCACGGCGCCGATGAGTGCGTCCGTCGCCCTCTGCCACTCCTCGTCCGTGCCCATGGAGTCGTCGGGCCTGGTGGAGACGTTGACCTTGTACCCCAGGCCGAAGACGCCGTACACCCTCTCCATCATGTCGAGGAGCTTCAGGAGCTCGTCTCCTGCCTGCTCCTCCATGGCGATTATGTGGGCGTCGTCCTGAGTCAGCGCCTTTACGCGGAAGAGGCCGCTCGACACGCCGCTCAACTCGTTCCTGTACAGGGAGTCGAACGTGGCGTACCTGACCGGGAGCTCTCGGAAGCTCCACTTCCTGGTCTTGTAGATGAGGAAGTGGGACGGGCAGTTCATCGGCTTCATGCCCATCTCTTCGCTCCCGAGCGAGGTGAGGAACATGTTGTCCTTGTAGTGGGCGGAGTGCCCGCTCACCTGCCAGAGCGCGGTGTTCGCGAGGCTCGGCGTGCTGACCTCCTGGTACCCTCCCCGGGACAGCTCCGCGCGCATGAAGTCGACGAGCACGGACTTCAGCATGAAGCCCTTCTCATGGAGGTAGACCATCCCAGGGGAGACTTCCTGGAAGCTGAAGAGGTCGAGCTTCTCCCCGAGGACCCTGTGGTCGGTGTCGGGCAGGTCTACGAAGTTGCTCCTCTTGAGCCGGGCCATAGCCTCGGCTTCGGTGAGGCCTTTCGCGGGCTTCCTCGCCTGGGCCGTGGCAGGCGCGGAGCCCGAGTAGCTCCGCGACATCTCAGCCAGGGGGTGCCCCTTCACCTTGATCTGCAGCGCCTTCGTCCAGCCGAAGGGAGCCCTCTGGACCTCGAGGCCGGCCGACCTCGCCTCCCGTTCCATCTCGAGCAGGACGGGGAGGGCGTCCGAGGGGGAGGCGAGGTCCTGGCTCAGGTGGGCGAAAGGGTAGAGCATGACCCTCTTCGTCCCGAGCTTCGCGAGGAACTCCTTCGCCTCGGCTACGGCGCGCTTCGCGACGGCGGCGTCGTCGCCTGCCTCGACGGCCGTGAAGAGGACGACAAGGTCCTCCTCCCTGACTTGCCTGCCGTCGGACTCCTCCGCCCCTGATATCTCCTTCTTGACGGGCTTGTACTCTATGAAGTCGGCGTGCATCTGGAGGATCTTCATCCGGGCCCTCCTCTTACCATCTGGCCCTTTCCAGAGACCTCGACTTCTTGGTAGCCTTCTTCCAGACCTTGTAGTGCTCGTGGCAGAGGTAGACCCTCCTCCCGTCCCCTCCGACGCTCAGACCGCTTGAGCCTATCTCGGTCTTGGCGAGGGAGCGTTCGGCCTTGTTGGCGCAGCCGCTCACGCCGCAGGGCACGCCCCTGTTCACCTTGCCCAAAGCGAACGCTGCGGGCCTCTCACCGTATATAAGATTGGCATGGGGAGGGCGAAACGTGCTCGACAGGCTCAGGTCGAGGCTCGAGTCGAGCTTGGGGAGGGTGGGGAGGGCGTTCGCCCGCCTGAGCCCGTCGCCCACCTCTTGGACGGCCGTGGGCCTTGCCGTCATGGGCTTGGCGGCGCTCGCGTACGCGAAGGCGCCCAGCGGGGCGCTGCTCGGCGGCCTCCTGATCCTGGTCGCAGGGTGGTTCGACATAGTGGACGGCGCTGTGGCGAGGGCGACGGGCAGGACGTCGAAGAGGGGGGCGTTCCTGGACTCGAACATGGACAGGGTGGGTGAGGTGGCTGTTTACGCGGGCATCCTCGCAGGAGGCCTGGCAAACCAGTTCGCGGTGCTCGCGGCCCTCTCGGCGAGCCTGCTCGTCTCGTACGCCAGGGCCAAGGGAGACGCGCTGGGGATATCCCTGTCCGGGGTAGGGATAGGCGAGAGGAGCGAGAGGCTGCTCATACTCGCGATCTCCTCCGTTCTCGGCCTGGCCTGGTGGGGAGTGGTGCTCGTGGCCGTGGTCGCCTCGTTCACGTTCCTGGAGAGGAGCGCCAGGGCCGTGGGCAGGCTCTAGCCGCGGACGAGTCCGCCCCTGACCTCTTCGAGGTAGTCCACGGCCTTCGAGAGCTCTTCCTTCCCTCTGGGCGTGATGGCGTACGCCGACCTGAAGGAGTCCGAGGAGCGCCTGACCAGGCCCTCTCTCCTCAGCCTGTAGATCACAGTGTAGAAGGTGATCGCCGCCGGGGCGAAGCCGTGCTTTTTCGCCACCCTCGACCTTAGGTCGGACGGGGTGCCCTCGCCGGCCTCCAGCTCGGAGAGGACGTACAGCCAGAGGTTCCCTCTCGTGAGGGAGGACCTCAGGTGATCGTATGCCACGGAGAGGGAGGCGCCTCTCTGTCGAATAAGCTTGTAATGCCGGTCGCGGAAGGGCCCGCATTCCCTCGCCCCTCGGGGGGCCGTCTTGCGCCCCAGCGGTCATGGCTCGAGAGGAGGCGCCGTCCGGCCCGAACCCCCCCTGCGGCCACCCTCCTGACAGCTCGAGAGCCATAGCGAATGGTATTTGTAGACTACCGCGCCCGCCCACCATCCAGAGCATGGTAGACAAGCCGGGCAGGCGGAGGAAGAGCACGACGAACTGGGTGAAGTGGACGGCGGTCTTCGTCGCGGCGATAGTGATAGGAGCCACCGGCTGGTACGTCTACTCGACGTACCTCGTCGCCAAGCCGGCTCCCGAGTATGCGGCGATAGACACGAGCCTGGGCGTGATAGACGTGGAGCTGTACCCTGCCTGCGCGCCGAAGACGGTGGCGAACTTCGTGAAGCTAGCTGACTCGGGGTTCTACGACGACCTGGTCTGGTGGCGGATAGACCCCGGCTTCGTCATACAGACTGGAGACCCGGACACGAGGGGCGGGGCCAACGACACGCGGCAGTTCTGGGGGAAGGGAGGCTCTAACACGACGGTGCCACTGGAGGTGACCGACTGCTCCTGGATAGGCAACTACGTCGGCTACCTGGGGATGGCCAGGGAGGGGAACGACACATACGGCCAGGATACGGGGACCTCGCAGTTCTTCATCAACCTGACGAACTCCTCCTATGTCGACTTGGATGGATACTACACCGCGTTCGGGAAGGTGATCTCAGGGATGACGGTGGTCTGCGACATCGCCAGCGTCCCCATCTACACCTCGACCAGCTCGGCGTACTACGACCAGCCGAAGGCGGCCGTCTTCATGTATAACGTGACGATGATCAGCGCCGCCCAAGCTCCGACGCCGGTCCCGATAAAGGGGTGCAAGTCGTGACGAGTACCTGCAGGGACGTCGGAGCGACCTGGCGCCTTCGCGCGGCCTGACCTACCAGGAGCGCCGTTCGTTCTTTGCCCTGACCTTCACGATCCCGTAGTGGACGCTGCAGGAGATGCAGTAGTAACGCACCTGAGTGGGTGAGGCGATGTACGCGCCGGCGGCCCTCAGCTCGCGGGCCAGGGTGGGCTCCACGAGGCTGGTCCTGGTCGTGACCTTCTTCGCCTTGTCCCTCGGGACGCTCGCCCCGCAGTTGCTGCAGTAGATCGTGTCGCTCCGTCCCTTCCCTCC
>JASHUU010000074.1 GCA_030039795.1 Nitrososphaerales archaeon
GTCACCACCTCCGGCGGGACAACGTACTACTGGGGAAGCTCCGAGGACTCCGGCGACTGCTCCAACAACGCCGCAACGCTCAATCCGCCGGAAGCCGTGACCATGCAGGCGATAATCGTCTACGACTATTGCAACTCAGCCCTCACTTCGTGCCAGGTCTACTCTCAGTCCGTGCCGATGACAGGAGTCTACTTCACATGAGGGTGAACAAGAGTTGAGGGTCTCGAGAAGCGCTGCTAGAAGAAAGGCTATCGCAGGCATCCTATCAGCTGTGATACTGTTCAGCCTGGTCTTCACCGTCGGCGCCGGGTTCTATATCGCGGCCAACGACGCGCAACAGTCAGCTACCAGCGCCTACATTTCTCGGCTCTCGGTCGCCGACGAGATACGGCTTGAGGCGCTGACTCTGAAGGCGACGCTTTCCGGCCAGTCGCTGATGCTGATGATCAACAACACGGGCGGCGTTCCTTCCACCATAGAAACCATCTACGTGACCGAGACAGACGGCGCCAACGTCTCGGACTTTCTGGTCGGGTCGCCAGGTCTGAACGAGTCCCTCCCGGTCACGCTCAACATCGGCGCGTCGACTGAGGAGACGGGCGGGAACATCATGATAAACTCCACCGCCTTCGACTTCGATGCCAGCGGCCAGGCCAACGTCTTCATCAACGTACTCACTCGACTCGGAAACGTCTTCTCCGTCTCCTACCCTACGCTCAGCTCGATAACGCTCAGGAACCTCGTCGTGAACAGGGGAGTGCTCGACGAGTACATCTCGAGCCAGCTGGACTCGGACGTCTATGAGCAACAGATAGTCGCCGGTTGTTCCGGGTGCGTGACTGGAGTCTATGTCGGCGGGAACATCCTTGTCCTGCTCCTTACGGCGACCCCCTCGCCGGTCAGTTCCGGCGGGACCATCACGGTCGAGGCTACAGTGTCGGACTACTCGGTCTACTCTGCCTCTGAAGTGGAGGTCAGCCTCACCGCCGTCTACTCCAGCACCGCATCGGTCAGCCCCAACGTAAACGTCTCGCCGTCCGACTGCGGCTCGGCACAGACGATAGCCAGTGAGCAGAGCGTCACGTTCACATGCGACTTCGAGGCGAGCGCGGGGAGCTCAGGCGGAGGGACCGTCACCTTCGAGGGGGTCGCGACTGGCTGCATAGCGACGCCTACGACCACCACAACGGGCACGACTACCACAACATCGACGAGTTCGTGCAGCGGGACGAGCGCGAGCTCCTCTACGACGAGCTCGAACCCTGTGCAGGTGGGCAGCGCCGAGTCCGTCGGGGCGTGGCAGCCGAACTTCGACTACTACTACGACACAGCCTGCTCCAGCACCTCGTGCCCGTCGAGCTCTCCTTGCTACTCCCTCTCCGACGACTGCTCGGCTGCGGTTGTTCCGAACACGGAGTACTACGCCGCAATCTACATCGAGGTGAGCAACGACTACAACACGCCACTGACCATCCTCGAGGGGTCATACATCCAGTCCGTGAGCACCAGCATCGACTTCGACCTCTTCCTGACTGAAAACCCTGCCAATTATGCCGTCTCGCCTCCGACCCTTACAGCCTACGGCTGCATCGACTCGGCCCCCTTGGTCCCCGAGGACACCGTGTCGGGGCAGAGCTGCCTGACCGTCGAGCCGGGAGCGACGGTCACGTTGATGTTCGCCGCTTCGGCGCCGGGAGGCTCCGCCTGGGAATGGGGCAGCAGCTATCCCGGCGGCACGTCATTCGTCGGAGGGGACAACGCTCAGATCATACTGGAGTTCGCCAAGGACAGCAACGGAGTCTGGGCGTCCGCCACGCAAGACATACCGTTTGAGGGCTTGTATGTAACTTGAGGATGAACAGCGCTTCGTCAAGGCGCAAGGGGATAACCGCGGTGCTCTCCGCTGTGATAGTTTTCGCAATGGTGGCGACTGTGCTCACGGGCTTCTTCGTCGTAGCATACAAGGACAACCTCCTGGTGGGCCAGGCGGCCCAGAACAAGGGAGGGAACCTCGAGGAGTCGGGCCAGGAGCGCCTTGGACTGTCCGTGTCATGGGGGACTGACCCGAGCGGCCAATACTCCTCGAAGTCGCTCGTCATCGACGCCTCGAACGAGGGAGACGAGTCGGTGACGATCACCGCGGTATTCGTTACAAGCCAGACCGGCCAAGCCGTGTCCTCCTACTCGGGTTCGGAGTACCTCGTCGGGGAGCCAGCCCTGGGTATCTCTCTGCCGCTGACTGTCGCCGTCGGCAATAGCACAGGGTCGATGATGGACGTCTGCAATACCAGCGGCTCCTGCAACATCTGGGTCAATCCCGAGGCCATCTCTTCATACACGAAGGGGACGGTCGTGGTCGACGTCCTGACCAGGGCAGGCAGCGTCTTCTCTGCCCAGTACCCGCCGCCTCCGACCGAGGTCGAGACGACCGACACCGTGAACAGCGGGAGCACGACGTCGACAATAAGCGAAGGGACGACGACAGTGACCCAGACCATAACGAGCGCGACCATCGTGTCGTGTAACCAGTGCGCGACCACCACCATAGTCGGCGACTCCACGCCGTCAATGGTCCTCAGTCTGTCCGCCTGCCCCTCAACCGGCTGCACGTCGTCCTCGGTCCTCAACGGTCAAGGCACCGTCCTCACCGGAACTGTGCTCGATGACTCCAGCCAGACGATAACGGGCGTCTCCATAGACCTGACTCCGACGGACGGGGTCACCACGGGGACGGCCGGCGTCACCGAGAGCGGCTCCTGCTCGCCTTCATCACAGACGATATCTGCCGGCGAGTCCGAACCCTTCACCTGCAACTTCACGGCAAGCAGCGGCTCGTCCGGTGGGACGGTGACCTTCGACGGGTACAGCGTAGGGACGGTGGCGGGGACGCAGGAGACCTCGGCGGAAGCGACGTCCAACACGATCCAGATCGGCTACGTGACAGGGACGTCGTCGCCTGTCTCGCTCGACCCGTTCTCGTTCAACTTCACGTCATGGCAGCAGGAGACCGAGAGCAGCGCCTCGCACATCAGCGGCGACAGCTCCTACGTCGCCCTCTACCTCAACGTCACGAACATCTATAGCGAGCCGATAACCCTCTTGGACCTGTCAGACATCTCCACGCAGAGCCCATATCAGGGACCTGACCCCGCCTTTTTCATGGTGAAAGGCGTCTGCTACCCGGGCGAAACCGGGTGCGGCGACATCAAGACACCGACCCTGACGTCGTACGACTGCTACTCGGGCTCCGCGACGACAGGCTGCGTCACGATCCCCGTGGGAGGGTCGGCGGACATCATCTTCGCAGCGTGCGACCCCGGAGCCACTTGGGGGACAGGATCTACCTACTGGGTGTGGCAGGGGTCAGGCACGCTGGTGGAAGCCAACGGGGATGACACGAGCTCAAAGTGCGGGGGCTCGATAGGGTTCGATCCGCCTGTGGGGTCGACCGTGGCCTTCATCCTGTTCTACACGCTCGGAGACAGCACATCAGGCACGATCTACAGCACCCTCCTTCCTTTCTCGTCATTCATCGTCACGCTCCCGACGGAGACGACTGTGTCGTGCACTCCCAACCCGAGTCCGCTGGGCACCTCTAGCACGTGCACCGGCACAGTCACGTGCGACGCGTCCTTGGAAGTCGGGACCCAGGGGACGTGCTCTGACACATCTTCGCCAATCGGCGACCTGACCTTCTCAACGTCTCCTTCGACGGGGATAACCTCGTCCTCCTCGGAGTGTGCGCTCTCGCCAGTGAGTTCGACCGAGGCTCAGTGCTCGGTGACCTTCACCCCGACCTCATACCCGGCTTACAACATCACGGCCACCTATGACGGAGACTCCCTGCACGGGTACTCGACAGGTTCGGCCATACTGGATGTCG
>JASHUU010000075.1 GCA_030039795.1 Nitrososphaerales archaeon
GTCCCAGGGGCGGGCTCCCAGTGGGGCTTTACGCCCGCAGCGGACCAGTGCTAGAGAAGCTCGTCGGTCCGAAGTAGACTCCGTCGCATCGAAGAGCTGACGGCCAGTCGATGCAGGGAGACCCTGCGCAAAACGGGCAGGGGCTGGATGACGACGGCTGCACGACTCCTTTGCCCCTCCTAGAGAGACCCGAAGTGTATCCGATGGCTTTAGTAGCGAGAGCGACTCGCTATAGTCGACAGATGAGGAAGCTCGGGGCCAGGGGGCCGACCGTGTCGAGTCTGGGCCTAGGCTGCATGGGCATGTCCGACTCGTACGGCGTCCCCGACGACAGAGAGTCACTGGCCACGATAGAGCGTGCGCTCAAGCTGGGGATCAACTTCTTCGACACGGCCGACGCCTATGGGCCTTTCGTCAACGAAGCCCTCCTCGGGAGGGCGATCAAGAAGCGCAGGGACAAGGTGGTGCTGGCGACGAAGGCCGGGTTCCTGACGGACGACAGAGGCATGGTCTTGGGCATCGACGGGAGCCCCGGGCACATCAAGGATGCGTGCGACGCGAGCCTTAGGCGCTTGGGCGTCGACGCCATAGACCTGTTCTACCTCCACAGGGTAGACCCGCGCATACCCATCGAAGTGACGATGGGCGCCATGGCGGAGCTCGTGGACCAGGGGAAGGTGAGGCATCTCGGCCTCTCGGAAGTGAGCCCTGAGACGCTCCGGAAGGCGCACGACGTGTATCCTATCACGGCCGTCCAGAGCGAGTACTCGATCTGGTCGCGCGAGCCGGAGGACGGGATACTGGAGACGTGCGAGGAGCTCGGCGTCGGCTTCGTGGCCTACAGCCCGCTCGGCTGCGGGTTCCTGACCGGGAAGATCCGCTCGGTCGTAGGCTACCCGCAGTACGACGTCCGGCGCTCGTACCCCCGCTTTCAACAGGGGACCATCGAGAGGAACCTTCTGCTCCTGGACCACCTCGAGCTGGTCGCGAAAGCGAAGGGCTGCACGCTCGCCCAGCTGTCCCTTGCCTGGGTGTTGGCGAAGGGGAGCGGCATAGTGCCCATAGTGGGGACGAAGAAGCGGAAGTACCTCGACGAAGACGTCAGGGCGGTGGATGTGCGCCTCTCGCCGTCTGACCTCAAGGACATAGAAGAAGCGTTCCCGAAGGCCTCCGTCGCCGGGGAGCGATACCCCCCCGAGGGGATGGCCGCGGTCGACCGCTGAGCGGCGCCCGACCGTGCGGACAGACAAGACATTGTATCATCGAAGTGAGTGTCTCTTGAGAGCCGAAGCTCCAGAGACGCAGGCGTGGGGAGGGCGGCCACCAGGACGAGAAGGGCCAGGGGTAAACGAGGGCGAGGAGTCAGAAGGACTTGCACGAACGGGAAGTCGGCGAAGGGCGGATGCCGAAGGCTGATGTGCGCGAGGCGAGGAAGAGCTCACTTGGAAGCATGCCTGGGATAGGGCCGTTCACCACGGACTTCAGTCGGGCCTAGCCTTCCCTCTCGTAATCCCTTGATGCCCCCTGGTTCAACACTGGGCCTCGCTGGCTTAACCGACCTGTCGGGCCGGCACGTAGCAGTACTTTCGCTTCAGGCTGCCGTCCGCAAGCCTGGTACGATGAGTGTATCGCACGTAGCGCCACTCGCCGTAGGGCGACCTTCGCGTCACCTGGACGGTCGCCGTGACCTGGCCCCTCTTCCCTCCGCACCCTGGGCACAAGGCCCCCATGGACTCTAAGAGGCGCGCGGCTCCATAAACAGGCGAAACTCAAATCGAATTGAGCAGTCGAGGTAAGACACGGTCCTGAGTTGGTCGAAAATCAACTGACGCTACGCTTTCTACCTTGATATCAACGTCGATAACCATCCGAGGACAGGTCATAGGGGGATGGGGCGGCTCTAGAATGTCCCGCCCCACCGACGTCTCGGCTCGCTAGCCGGAACCGCTGGTGGTCCGGCCCGTCGACGCCGTCGAGTTGCCCTCGTTCTGACCGCCGCCCATGTCTGTGCAGTGGTGCTGCATGCCGACGTTGGTGACGCTTGTGCCAGTCGAGGTTGTCGTGGATGTCGTCGTCTGCGCGTGGACAGGCACCAGGACGAGGGTGATGGTGATTGCGAAGGCCGCTGCGGTGACCGCCAGGGCGATCGGTGCGCGCCGAGACTTCACTCCGGCGAAGTTGATGTCTATCTTCCTCTTCACCTCTTGGAGATGAGAGGGCCAGGGAGTATTTGGCGGATTTCCGAGATTGGGCGCAAATCGTTGCATGGTTTATGCACAATCGGCCCTGGATACGTTTCTTCACGCGACCCTCTCATCGGACCTGACGACCCGGGAGGACGCGTCAGGCACAGCTCAGCCCAACGGAGCCGCGAACAGCGCCTGGCTCGTCAGGCTTCAGATCCTCGCACCCTGGACCCGGCCCCTGAACGTCGTTCTCGCCGTTCACTTCGGAGCGGCGCCAACCGAGAGTTCGTCGTAGGGGACGTAGCAGTACTTCCTCTTCTTGACGTAGTAGGTGAGCCCCTTCTTAGGGCCGGAGGCGATGGTCTTGCTCTCCCTGAGCTCGACCCGGTGGGTGAACCTGTGGTACCTGTAGGTGCCGTAGGGTCCCGACCTTTCCGCGACGTTGTACGCTATTACCTTGCCCCGCCTCCCGTCGCACTTTGGGCACCTCTGGCCTTTGACCCACTTATTGACCGCTCCCACGCTCGGCCAAGTTCGGCGGGTCCGACTTAAGCGTGGTGCAAAGACTCATGGCATGGGGATTCTTTGCCG
>JASHUU010000076.1 GCA_030039795.1 Nitrososphaerales archaeon
GCGAGGCCGTCGCTGGAGTCCATGGACGAGGTGAGGAACGGCGCGAGCGCCAGCCCGGCTTCGAGGTTGGGCGTGGGCCGAAGCACCCTGCGAGTCGCCACCTTCGCGAATGACCTGGACGCCTTGGAACCTGCCAGGAGTATTCGGAGCCCTGCAGGCTCATACCCGAAGGGCCCCGAGACCACCAGCGCGTCTCCCGGCGCCGCGCCCCCTCTTTTCACCAGGTCAGAGGCGAACCCGAACATCGCGCAGTCTATCACGAGCTCAGCCGACTCGTTCGTGTCTCCGCCGACGAGGACCAGGCCCCACTCGTTCTCCGCATCTCTAATCCCGGCGCCGATCTCATGGACCTGCTCCGATGTAGTGCCTCTCCTCAGCCCGAGAGACACCATGAAAGAGGTAGGCCTGACGCCTTTGGCTGCGAAGTCGCTGACGCACATGGCGACCGCCTTCCTGGCCGCCTCCCTGTAGGTCATCCCTCTTGGGACGTCAGTGCTCTCCACCAGCATGTCCACCTTGGTCACGAGGCTCGTCCCCTGGACGGGCGATACCCCCACGTCGTCGCCTATCGACGAGTACCCGGGCCTCCCTCTCCCCGCCGCGTCCACGATCGCGGCTATCACTTGAGCCTCGTCTTGCATGCTACCTGCTCAGCTCCTTGAGCTCCTTCGCGAAAGAGCCGGCGATCTTCTCCGCGCCCGAGCGCGTGGCGGCCTCCGCCGACACCCTCACGATGTCTTCTGTGCCTGAGGGTCTGACAAGCACCCACGAGTGCCTGTCGGTCCATAACTTCACCCCGTCTGTGGTGTCCGCGTCCTTGTGCTCCCTTGCCAGCATCCTGATAGCTCTCGCAGCCTCCTCGCGGGGGACATTGACCGCGAGCCTCGCCTGGTGGTAGGACGGCACCTGCCGGTAGAGCTTGGTTCCGCGGGACTTCAGCGCCCTGATTATGACAAGAGCGGCCAGCATCGAGTCCCTACAATAGTTGAACGCCCCGTCTATCAGGCCGCCGCTGCTCCCTTCGCCACCCAGGCGCGCTCTTTCCTGGCTCATGACGCCCACTACGTTCGCTTCACCCACCTTCGACCTCGCTACCTTCCCCCCTCTCTTCTCCACCACGTCGTCCACTGCCTGCGTCGTGTCGACTGAGACGACGACCTTCTTTTCGCCGGTCTCGGCGAGCATCTCGGAGAGGGCGAGCGTGAGCATGAAGTCCCCTGTCCTCTTCTTCCCCTCGGAGTCGACGACGACAAGCCTGTCCCCGTCGCAGTCGAACCCCAGCCCAATCTGGCAGGCGCGCCTCCTTACCAGCGCCCTGAGCGGCCCGAGGTCGTCCGCCACGGGGTCGATCGTCCTGCAGAATGCCCCGTACGAGTCGTTGATCGGGAAGACCTGGCACCCGAGTCGCCTGAGAACTTCGACAGAGTGGGATATAGCGGCCCCGCCTCCCAGGTCGAGCGCGACTCGCATCCCTTCGCACGAGCCAGCCCCAAAGCGAGAGACCAGGTCGTCCGAATATCGAGGTCTCGGAGACGGCTTCGCCAGTCCGTCCGCTGAGGCCGTGGCGGACGGCAGAGCGTCCGCGGTCACCTTGTCGAAGACCTCTTTCCCAATGCCGGCACCACTCACTATGAACTTCGCGCCGTTGAACTCGGGCTCGTTGTGGGAGGCGGTGACCATGACCGCGGCCCTCCCCTTGGTCCTGCTCTCCCTGAAGAGCGCGGGCGTCGAGATTATCCCGTAGTCGACCACGTCCGCTCCTTGAGACATCGCAGCCGCCGCGACTGCCCTGCTTATGGCCGGCCCGGTGCTCCTGCTGTCCCTTGCGACGAGCACCTCTGCCGCCCCCGTCGCGACCACGAAGTTCCTCGAGAGTCGGGAGAAGTCAGAGAGGAAGATGTCCCTGTTGAGTACTCCCCTGACCCCGCTGAGCGAAGATATCAACCTACGCTACCGCTTGTTAGGCATAAGACAACAGAGAGTAAAGGATTATTGAGCTTGGTTCTTTTGATTTGATTGGCGCGTCGGAAGGGCTGCTTGCGCGTAAGAGGGTTCCACGTAAGGCGGACGGTCGGGATTGGGGAGTTCAAGATGACGGACGTCTTCAGCGGGCTCGAGACATCCCCTTCGCTTGCGAAGGTCTTCGACTCGAGGCTGCAGATGTCGAAGATACTCAAGCACCTCAAGCTCAGGGTGGAGCCTCACGACTCGGGCCTCTGGCTCGACAGGGACACAGGCACGATCTGCATCGGGGCGAAGCACCTGACATCGGCGAAGCTGGACTTCCTGTATCTCGACGTAGTGCACGTCTTGGTCCACGTGCGCCAGTTCCTGGAAGGGAAGGAGCTCTACGACCAGGCCTTCGAGTACATAGACAGGCCGACCGAGCTCGAGGCGTATCGTGCGACCGTCGCCGAGGCCAGGCGGATAGGGATGGACGAGGAGGAAATCCTGAGGTACCTCAGGCTCGACGCGGCCGACGACTCGGAGCTGGGGAAGCTGATGGAGAAGATAGGCGTAAGGACGCGCAGGTAGCGGTGCTATCTCTTCTTCGTCTGGACTCTCTTTGATGGGATACCGGGCTTCACGAGGTCCTCGAGCTTCAGGATGGCGTCGATCTGCTCGGACGAGTAGCCCAGGTCCTTGAGCGCCTGCCTAATCGAGGAGCCCTTGGCCAGCAGCTTGCCTAGGACCGCGGCCTTGTCGTATCCTATCTTCGGGGAGATCACGGTTATCAGTGCAGGGCTGCTCTCCGCGTAGGCCCTCGCCCTGCCCTTCTGCGGCGAGACATGGTCCACTACCGTCCCGGCCACCTTCCGGAGCGCCTCGGAGAGGAGCCTCTCCTGGAGCACCAGGTTGTATCCCATGAGCGGGACGCCCATCGCGAGCTCGAACTCGCCTAGGGCCGAGGCGGCCGTGTTGGCCGCGTCCAGACCGAGGACCTCGGCGCAAGCGAGCAGCGCGCTCTCGACGGTGACGGGGTTCGTCTTGCCGGGCATGATGCTGCTCCCTGCCACTTCCTCTTGGGTCGGGATGTCTATCTCTCCGAGGCCGGTGAGCGGCCCCGAGAACATCAGCCTCAGGTCCTGGCACAGCCTGTACATGTCGAGGGCCACCGTCCTGAGCGCTCCGCTGAGAGACAAGACGTCCGTGAGCAGGCGGGTCGGCCTGAACTTGTTCTTCGCGCTCCTGAACGGGAGCGCGGACAGCCCTGCGAGCTCGGCGGCGACCAGTTCTCCAAATCTGGGGTCGGCGTTCAGGCCTGTGCCAACCGCCGTGCCTCCTATGGGTAGGTCGAAGAGAAGGCGCATGGTGGACTTCACCAGCTCCGAATCCATGCGGAAGGCGTCCGCGTAGGCTCCGAACTCCTGGCCCATTGTCACGGGCAGAGCGTCTCTGAGGTGGGTGCGACCTGACTTGTAGACCTTGGACGTCCGGCTAGAGAGCCCGATGAGGCTCTTCTCCATCCCGGCGAGCGCAGGCAGGAGGTCGCTGTTCGCCGCATAGCAGGCGGCCACTCTGACCGCGGTCGGACCCACGTCGTTGGAAGACTGGCTCATGTTCACGTGGTCGTTCGGATGGACCGCCCGACCCATGGCATCGGACGCAAGCTCGGCCAGCAGCTCGTTGGCGTTCATGTTGATGCCGGTGCCTGAGCCCGTCTGGTAGACGTCGACCGTGACGGACGAATCGTGCCTGCCTTCCATCAGCTCCTTGGCCTTGTCCTGGATCGCCTTTCCGACGGACGCGTCCAGCAGGCCGAGCTTCACGTTCGACTTCGCGGCTGAGTACTTTATGGCCCCGACCGCCCAGATCATCTCTCTGGGGAAGCGCGTGCCTGTGCTGAGGAAGACTCTCTTGGACCCTTCGACGTACTTCAAGCGAGTGCGCGCGGAGGATGCTCTGCTCTTAAGCTCTTGGACTCAGTGGCCGCCGCAGCCACATGCCTCGGCGTGGACGTTGGGATTCTCTATCTTGAACCCGGTCCTCTGGAGAGACTCCACGAAGTCGATCTTCGAACCCCGAAGCACCTGTGACTCCGCCTTCCCAGCGAGGACCCTGAAGCCGTCTACCTCCTCGACGACGTCCGTAGGGTTCGGGCCTTGCTCTAAGCTCAGGGCATACCTGTAGCCCCCGCTGCATGCGCAACCCCCTCCTTGGTAGACTTCGATCCTCAGATAGGAGCCGGCAGCCTTCTCTGACTCGAGGACCTGGCTGAGCTTCTCCTTGGCCAGCGGGGTGAACACGACCAGAGGCTCAAGTTTCTGCATGTGGGTCCGAACCCCGGCATTTGTATTTAATATTTCTCTTCGACTTCACGGCCAAGGCGCAGACCGGGGCCGGGTCCGCCTGCCGCGCGCGCAGCGGGCCGCCGGGGCCTCGGCCCAAGGCCCCGGAGGTGCCGCCCCGTGCCGACAAAGGCTTTTGGCGAGGGCCAGGACGGGAAATGTGTGGTCGAGTACCGCTGGTGTGAGAAGTGCATGATGCGGACCGAGCACGAGCTTGTGGGCGACTCGAGGAACTACAACCCTAGGGGAAGAGGACCGTACAAGTGCAAGCGGTGCGGCCGCGTGAAGTCGATGCGCCACCTGAGGCCTAGCTCCGAGATCGGTTACTAGAATTTGCATCTGCTCTTGCGATTAGCAGATACATGTTAATGCGCGGTTAAATAGCGACCACGGCTTGTCGTCTTGATGGCCGACTCCGAGGAGAACCAGGCGTCGGCCCCAGGGCAGGAACCAAAGGTCTTCGTCAGAGAGAGCACGGGGCTGGTCAAGAACGTCTCGTTTCTAGACAGCATCTCGCTGAACATGAGCAACATGTCGATCGGCCCCTTGTTCGCCACGCTGGCTGGGTCGACGGTCGCCACGATGGTGATAGTGCCCACGGTCACCGGGCTCAACCTTGTCGCTGCCTCAATCATTGCGTTCCTGCTCGGAGTCCCCCAGGTCATCGTGTACACGATGATGTCGAGGAGGTTCCCACGCACGGGGGGCGACTATGTCTGGCTGTCTCGGACGTTCGGGGGGTTCTGGGGGAGCAGCCTGTCATTCTGGGGATACACGATGGAGACCACCGCATTTCTTGCCCTTGTAATCATACTGTTGGACTATGCCATAGGCTCGGTCGGACTGGCAATGTTCGGCGCCGGCGCGACATTCTACTACAACTTCTTCAGCACTCCAGTCACGCAGTTCGAAGTCGGGGCGATTCTCTTCACGATCCTGATAGCGGTCAACATCCTCAGACCGAAGGCAGGATTCACAATCGTCTCGGTCCTTACAATCTTTGGCATCTTCTCGCTCCTGCTGGCGATGGGCGTTCTGCTGTCGGCGGGCGCGAACGGGGTAGCCAACTATGTGAACAGCCTCGGGGTCACCGGCGCCGTGGTTTCGAAGTCGTCTTCGGGTCTGTCGCTGATCATAAACGGGACGAGCGCGTATCACTCGTCAGGCCTCCCGTTCGACATCAACTTCCCGAACACGATATTCATCATGCCGGTGATCTTCGCATTCGTGTACCCATGGCTCAACGCAGGCCCTGCCGTGGCCTCGGAGATCAAGGGCAAGAACGCGCTGAAGTGGAACGTCCCGATCTCGGCCGTGACCGCGTTTGCTCTGTTGACCGGAGCCCTCGCGGTGCTGTACTTCGTCGCGGGCATGCCTTTCATAAACGCGCTGTTCTCCAACCCCGTCTACGCGAGCTACGGCGTGAACTTCTTCACGCTGGCCATGGGCGTGGCTAACAACGCCGTCCTTGCCTGGATCATAGGAATCGGGTGGATCCTGATGCAGTATGGAACCATCGCGTACGCGGTCATCGTCATATCCAGGTACCTGCTCGCGCAGTCGTTCGACAGATTCCTCCCCTCTAAGGTCTCCTACGTGAGCCAGAGGTTCGGGTCTCCGATAGTCGCGAACCTGATCACCTATGTCGTCGTGATCGTCCTGCTAGGGCTCGCCACCTACTACTACGCCAGTTACAGCGCTCTCTTCGGGGCAATCCTTGCATCCATGATCTACTTCGTCTTCGTGGGCTTGTGCGCCACTACGTACGCGCTCCGCAAGGAACACGGGCGTGCGAAGGGGATCCTTGCCGTCGCCGGCATAGCGGACGCCATCGTATTCGCTTTCATCTCCTACCAGTATCTGGCCAACAGGTCGTTCACAGGGATCAACTGGCTCACAGAGACATTCCTGGTGGTGACGTTCGTCGCCGGGGCGCTGATCTACCTCGTCTCGAAGTGGTACAACGGGAAGAAGGGGATAGACATCTCCCTAGCCTATAAGGAACTGCCCCCTGAATAGACCCCGCGTCATGATAGCGGACGCAGTCCTGCTGAACGACTGGCACCCCGTCGCGAGGTCGACAGACCTGGCCGAAGCCGCCGTAGTCCCTGCAAGGCTCCTGGGCGAGGACCTCGTGCTGTGGAGGGTGCACGGGAAGGCGATGGCCTGGCAGGACCTCTGCGTGCACCGCGGCTCCCGCCTGTCGCTTGGCCGGCTCGACGGCGACCTCCTGCAGTGCGCCTACCACGGGTGGACCTACAACGAGCTGGGGGAGTGCGTCAGGTTCCCGGCTCACCCTGACCAAAAGCCCCCGTCGAAGGCGAGGGTGGTGACGTATGCCTGCAGGGAGGCTTATGGGCTGATCTGGGCTTGCCTGGGGACTCCTGGCGACGTGCCCGCGTTCGACGAGTGGGAAGATGGGGCATTCAGGAAAGTCGCCTGCGGGCCGTACAGGTACCGTGCCAGCGGGACGAGGGCCATCGAGAACTTCCTCGACGTGGCGCACCTACCTGTCCTGCACGGGGGGACGCTCGGAGACCCGGCGCACGCGGAGATTGGGGAGTACCAGGTGCGGGAAGATGGGGACGGAATAGAAGCGCGGGACGTCGAGGTGTGGCAGCCGGACCCCGACGGGACGGGGGTGGGGAAGAGCGTCTCGTACACCTACAGAGTGGTGAGGCCGATGACGGCGTACCTGGCCAAGGACACGGATGAGGGCAGGCTCGCGATATTCGCGAGCGTCTGCCCGGTGAGCGAGCTCGAGTCGGTGGCATGGTTCTGGCTCGCAATGAACTACGGGGAGGAGGTGGAGGAGGGCGACCTCGTGGCGTTCCAAGACAGGATAACCCGCCAGGACATAGCGGTCGTCGAGTCGCAGAGGCCAGAGCGGCTGCCGCTGGACCTCCAGGCCGAGCTCCATCTCAGGTCGGACAGGGTCGCGGTCGCGTACAGGAGGTGGCTCAGGCGACTGGGCGTCACCTTCGGGACCGCCTAGAGTTGAGCCGTCGTGGTTCAGCCGCCCATGGTCGCTGGTCTGACCAAGACGCACCCGTCCGTGAATGTTTTCCCGAGACTGCGTGAGACCAGATACGGACAGGCGGCCAGGATTGGCAGGCTGAAGAGAATGAACACCGGCTGATAGTAGCCTATCACCGTGGCGAAGGCGACGGCGCCGGAGCCGCCCAGGAAGTTGGCGAAGAAGAGGCCGGCGCAGGTGGGGCAGCCGGTGAACAGTCCTATGATGGCCCCGAGCCCCCCGAGCCAGCGGCCACCGGCCCCCCTCGCGCGGCTGTCGTAGGCGAAGGCGGCCAGGGCCGCGTTCAGACCGACCAGCACCGCCACGGCGACCAGAAGGACCGCGGTCAGCGGGATGACAAGAAGCGCCAAGTGGTTCGCCAGGAAGACTCTCACCACCGGGACGTAGGCGGGAGAGCCGCAACACGCCGCAATCGAGGCTGAAGGGAAGGTCGCGCCGTACGCGGCGACGAAGTTGACGCCCGGCTGGTAGACTATCATGCTCGTGAGCACCGCGTAGAAGAGGCCGTACGCCGCTGAGGCGGCCGCAAACACCCTGGCGTACTTCCTCTGCGACAGGATGTAAGGGACGAGCCACCCTGGGGAGAGAGGCACGCTCTCCGCCCGTCTGACGGCTTCCATCCTCGACCTCAGCACGCGCCGAGAGTCCAGCGCCACCATCAGCGCGCAGAAGAAGAGCGTGAGGAGGTATATGCAGGCGAGCGTGACGGCGCTTTCAGGCGCGATGCTTGTCATGAATCTCTCGGAGAGCCAGTACATCCCGGCCGCGACCGCCATGAGCGCCGCACCCGTCCCGGCGAGAATCGGGATCCTTCCTGAGGGCCAGCTGTTCTGCAACGCCGAAACCTTCGCGAAGGTCCTGTTTCAGTCGTTAAGGCTTTCGTCCGCGCCCGGAGACGTGCCCGCAGGCAGTCATCCCAGGATGGCTCAGAGCCAGCGGGGGGATTTGGACCCCCGACCCCGCGCTCCCTCGTCGGAGAATACGAGGCGCGTGCTCTGACCAGGCTGAGCTACGCTGGCCCGGAAACCGCCCAAGACACGACCCCCTTTAAGTTCACAAGCCGGTGAAGCAAGGCGACCTACGTCTTCTGCTGAAGCGTCTCTCAGAAGAGCTCTAGGTACTTCAATCCGCTCCCCGTGTTGTAGAGCAGGACGTCGTCGCCGCGGTCGACGCTTCCGTCCGACAGCATGTTCTCGTAGGCTGCGAACGTCGCGGCCCCTTCAGGACAGACGAAAAGCCCCTTCTTGGCGAGCGACCGCATGGACGAGGTTATGCCGGCCTCAGGCACCGCGACTGCCGTGCCACGGCTGTCTCTGAGGACCCGTAGGATCTGCCTGGCGGCGAAGGGCCTCGGTACCCTCAGACCGCTGGCGACTGTGCGCCCGTCGACGGCGGGCCCCTCCAGCGACTCCCTGCCCGCCGCGAAGGCGTCCACTATAGGCTTGCACAGCTCGGACTGGACCGAGACCATCCGCGGCCTGTCCGCGCCTATCCATCCCAGCTCTTCCATCTCGTCGAAGGCCTTCCACATGCCCAGCAGCCCCGTGCCGCCCCCCGTCGGGTAGACGATGACGTCAGGCAGCACGAAGCCTGCCTGCTCAGCGACCTCGTACCCCATCGTCTTCTTCCCTTCCAGCCGGTAAGGCTCCTTCAGCGTCGACATGTCGAAGCTGCCGTCCGCGTCCTCTGCCATCCTCTTCGCGGCGTCGCTGATGTTTCCTTCGACTTGGACGAGCTCGGCCCCGTATGCCACGACCTCCTTGACCGTGGACGCAGGCGACTCTGTGGGCATGTAGACCCTGGCGCGCAGCCCAGCGGCGGCCGCGTAGCACGCCAGGGCGGCCCCGGCGTTGCCCGCGGAGGGCACGGCGAGCTTGTTTATCCCTAGCTCCCTCGCCCTCGAGACGGCCACCGACATCCCTCTCGCTTTGAACGTCCCTGTGGGCTGGATGCCGTCGTCCTTCATCTTCAGGCCCTTGCCAAGGCTCACGACTGGGGTGAACCCTTCGCCCAAGGAGACGACCCTTCCCTCGTCGGCTACGGGGAGGACTTCTCTGTAGCGCCACAGGGAGGGTGCCCTGCCTCTTACGGAGGATGGAGAGAACGTCTCCTTGATCGCCTCATAGTCGTACTCGGCGCTAAGCATCGAGCCGCATGCCGTGCACGTGGTCTGTGGTCTGTCGGGGTCAAGCTCGAGGCCGCAGGAGACGCACTTGACGGTTACTAGCAAGTCTGGGGGCCGGCTTGCGCCGACGCCCTTAAGTCTCCTCGCTCAGGACAGAACCGTGTGGCGTCGCCGGCCCTCAAAAGAGTTTTAGAATTGGGCCCGGCGGCCGGAACTTGCGCGGGGGTCGCCCAGCATGGTCAACGGCGTGGGACTGAGGCTCCCATCCCTTAGGGGTTCGTGGGTTCGAATCCCACCCCCCGCACTAACTCGCCGACAGACCAAGATAGCATCTCCATCCCGCACATGTGATGCTTGGAGGGCCGATGCGACCCGCCAACGCGGGTGCTTCAGGTGACCACATGCAGCGGCCCCCTCCATCGCAGGAACTGACTGCCGCGGAACCCGCAGAGAGGAAGGTCAGGAGTCAAACAAGGACGCCGCCACTACGAGCGAGAGCGTGGGTGATTCTGGTGCAAAGCCTTCCTCCTCCTCGACAGCCCCAGCCACGTCAGGTCGACGCCTACAACGACCAGAGGTGCGGAGGAGATGAATGTCGGGGCAGACTGCGTGCAGTCGGCGGAGCTGACGCTCCCGGGGGCAACAAGAGTTGGTCGGAAAGCTCGTTAACCGACCTGCTCTCGGCTACGGATCCGACTGCCTCCGCTCATGCCCTCGAAAGGAGGCCACACTACTGCAACTTGAGTCACAGGGTGCGGAGTAACCTCCTCATCGTATTCGCGGCGTCGAATACGGCCCTAACCCTCCTGTCGGTGGGAACATGCGCAAGCACACAGGCGGAGGGCGTAACATCCAAAGGGCAGGCCGGGAAACTCCTTTAAATCGCTGGAAGGACAGCGCAGACTCAGGTGACTTGCAGTGCCAAAGAAGATGCCGACAGACGAGGAGCGGGCTGAGTTCAGGAAGAAGATGAACGAAATGATTGCCGCACGCTTGGACATGTTCGC
>JASHUU010000077.1 GCA_030039795.1 Nitrososphaerales archaeon
GTCATCCCTCCGACCGTGCAGCTCCTGTAACTCGAGGGGTCCACGGGCATCCACCTCCCGGAGGAGCCGAGCAGGTCGTTGAGGTCTGCCTTTACCAGGCCGGGCTGGCAGGCCACCGTCCCATCGTCGGAGATGACCGCGCGTCTCCTGTCCTGCAACAGGACCACGCCCCTCCCGACCGACTGGCTGGGGATGGCTGTGCCGCCCCCTCTCGGGGTTATGGTCTCGCCTAAGGCTTCCGCCCGCGCGAGCGCGTCGACCACATCCTGCTCAGACTCCGCGGCCCAGGCCGCACGCGGCCTGAGCCTGAGCATCCCGGCGTCCGAGGAGAGCTCTTCCAAGTCTCTGTCGTCGGTCAGGACCCTCAACGGAAGGGAATCGCCCCCGGTGCCAGCCCGCGCTGGGCTAGGTGGTCGCCGAGGCCGTGGTTGTGGGGCTGGAAGGAGCTAAGACTATGATTTCGCCCTCCATCCACGGATGATAGTCACATCGATAGTAGTAGGTCCCTGCAATCGTGAACGTGTATGTATAGCTCGACTGACCTGTGCTGCATCCTGCCGCGACCGTGCCTATGCACCCGCTGTCCCATGAGCTAGGGTCCCCAGTCATCGAGGATGCCGTGTGTATGGCAGTCGCATTATCATCGTTTCTCCAGGTCACCGTGGCGTTGACACCTAATACGACAGTCACGACCTTAGGGGAATACCCGTAGAGATAGTTGGTGCCGCAAGAGGGACTGCAGGCCGGCTCGCCCGAGGCTCCTGCTACGATGACGATGTTGACGCATGTCGAAGGCGTGCAAGCCTGCGTCGTAGTCGTACTGGTGGAGGAGGTCGTAGCGCTCGTCGGACGCGCAATCGCGACCTGATAGTATCCTATCGACGAAACTGCCCCGAGGACCAGAATGACGATGACCGCTCCGACCAGCGTCGAGCCACGGCTGCTCATCTTTCAGCTTCCGGACGCGCTGCAGGACAGGGGTAAAAAGAGTTTGTGACGTCGTCCGACGACAAACGAAAGTTAAAAGTATCTCCCGTGGTCGCAGGGCGCGGAGAACCCAAGGTGGAGGAAAGCAAGACAGACGGGGCCTCCCAACAGAGCGCAGAGGCAGAGAAGAAGCCCACTCCGCCTCCTGCACAGAAGCCTGCAGTCCCGGTGACTCCCGCGCAGGCGCAGGCTGCACCGAGACCTCAAGCCGCTCCCGCGGCGCCAATAGCGAGACCGCCGCCTCCAGCCCCTCCAACAAGGCCTCAGTCGCAGGCGTCATCCGGTAGGCGGTCCTTCATGAAGGCGCTCGTCATGGTTAGCGCCATAGTCGCGATGATTCCTTTCGTCCCCTGGGGCTCCTTCCTGTCATCCACGGTCACCGCGGGTGCGCAACTCCCGACTCTCATACAGGCGGTAGTGATTGACGACAATCCCACGGAGTACGGATCCGCTGCCGCGGGTCAGGCGGTCAACGTGAACAATCTAACCGACTTCCCGACGCCAGACGCCAGCCTGGGCGACGTCCCGGGGAACGGCCATTGGGTGTTCACATATCCGACCTCAGGGAGCCTGAGCCTCGACACGGAGAACCCAAACACGTTCCAAAAGTTCGAGCTGATCAGATTGCCGAACGGGACAAACAAGCAGGCTTCCGACTTCGTTGCGTTCAGCAAAGTCTGCGTCCACCTCTGGTGCAGCCCCGACTTCAATCCCCTCAACAACCTGTTCCAGTGCCCGTGTCACGGGAGCGAATATGAAATCCCGGACGGGCTGGCGATACACGGGCCGGCCTCCCTCCAGGCCTTCCCGACGAACGCGATCCCGATGCTGACGCTGCAGGCAGACTCGGACGGCAACCTCTACGTGTTCGCGATGAACTACGACCCCGCGCTCTCAGCCCCCGGCAAACCCGTCACCGTCCCCAACGACATCGAGGCGAACGGCGAGCTGGGATATGGCAGGGACTACAACAGCTACTACAAGTTCATTCTTCCCAACTCCCAGACGCCAGCCAACACCGCCGAAGAGAGCACGACGGTATGAGCGGCCCTCCGGCCCCGAACAAGCAGGGGAGGGCAGACCCGATAACAAGGCTCTACAGGTGGATCTACAAGGGACTCGAGAGGACCGTGTACATGGGTGTGCAGTACACCTATCCCAAGAGGTTCGTGAGCCCTCTGGGCTACCTCGGGGTCCTCACAGGCATCACGTTCCTCGTCCTAGGCATCACCGGGGGCCTGCTGATGATATACTACCAGCCTACCCTCACGGGGTGCGGGAGCATAACGTGCGCCTTCGCCAGCGTCCAGAACATCAACAACAACGTGCCCTTCGGATGGCTCCTCAGGAACATCCACTACACGTCGTCCAACGCGATGGTCCTGCTCGCCGTCCTCCACATGTACTACCAGTACTTCAGCGGCAGGTTCAAGATCAAGAACGAGGTCCTCTGGATAACCGGGATCCTCCTCGGGATAATCACCGGAGTCGAGGCGTACAGCGGCTACGACCTGATATTCAACCAGAGGGCAGGCCTGGCGATAGAGATAGGCTCGTCTCTAGCCAACGCGTCTCCCGTGATAGGAGGGCAGCTCAGGCTCGCGATATTCGGGCAGGGGTTCACCGACTTCATACTCAGGCTGTACGCCGGGCACGTCTTCATACTCCCGATGATCATGATCATCCTCGTGTTCATACACTTCCCGAGATACCTGGTCTTCGACCTCCCTGTAATCTCGACAGTCGTCGGCGCCCTCCTCCTCATCGCCGCGCTCTTCCCGGTCCCGCTCGGGATACCCTACAACCCTAGCAACGGCCAGCTGACGATCCCTGAGTGGTACCTCACGGGCATCTACGCCCTCCTCAGGACGGAGTTCGCGAAGTTCGTGATGGGCGGCATCATGCCTGCCCTCCTGTTCCTGATGGCGCTGGTCGTCCCGTTCGTCGACACCTCCAAGAAGCTCTCCTGGAAGGATAGGCCCTTCTTCACCGCGCTGGGCATCACGTCCATTGCCCAGATCATCATAACGACTTCGTGGGGCTTCTACGTCAACCCCAACACCAACCCCAGTTGCGTGATAGACGGCCAGTCGCTGAGCGGCACCCTCTGCAGGCTCTACGTCAACCCCATCTACTACTTCTCCTCCATGCTGGGAGTGACCGCGGTAGCGTTCGTGTCGACGTACGCGTTCCTGAACTATCTGAAGGGGAAGGAGAGGATACGGAAGGCCTCCGCCCCCGTCGGCCCCATCCTCACAAGGAAGTGGGTCTATATCATCTTCCTGGTCCTGATCCTCGCGCAGGTGGCGCTCGTGGGCCTCGCGCTTGAGGCTGCCTCAGCAGGCCTGAACGCCATGACCCTGTTCGACACAGGCGCCGTCTTGGTGAGCTTCGGCGTGATCGCCCACCTCTACAGGCACGGCCAGAGCCTGCCCTTCTAGCCGGCCAGCTTCACGTCTGCAACCATCTCGACCCACCTGGGCCCCACGAACCGGACCCTCCTGGCGGCGTACTTCGCCCCTCGCGGGAGCAACTCCGCCAACTCCTCGGCAAGGTTCGCCTCCGCCTCCGCCTCGTCTCTCCCCAAGACGTGCCTGTAATAGTGGAGCGTGGCGCCCTTGTCGGCGACCCCTAGGGCCGCAGGGAGGAACTCGTTGGACCTCGAAGGGAGGGGCATCAGTATCCTGTCGTAGCGGGCATTCGACGCCTCAGACAGCTCTGACGCGTCGCCTTCGACGACTTTGACCAGCCGCCCCACCCTGTTCAGCTTGTCGTTCTCCTCGTGGAGCCCGCACGCGAGCGGGCTTATCTCCCAGCTCGTCACCCTCGACCCGGACAGCCGGGCCGCAGGTATGGAGAAGGGGCCCACGCCTGCGAACATGTTGAGGACCCTCTCGCCGGGTCCCGCGAGCCTGGCCACCCGGAGCCTCTCGGTCGCCAGCCTTGGCGAAAAATAGCACCCTGCGACGTCCACCCTGTAGGCGCACCCGTTCTCTCTATGGACCGTCGCGGTCCTCTTCTCCCCTGCGAGGTGCCTGAGCCTTCTCAACCTCAGCTCTCCCTCTATGCCTCCCTCCTGCTCGAAGACCGCCCGGACGTTCTTCGTCCGTTCCATCAGCGAGGCGGCTATCCTCCTCTTCTCTCTTGTCCCGAAGGAGGCGAGCCTGACTATCGCGATGTCTCCGACCACGTCGACGCCCGTCGAGACTCTGTCCTGGCCGCCGACCCCGGAAGACTCGAGCGCCTCCCTAATCAGACGGGGCAACTTCCTCGTCCTGGCGTGCGACGTAGTAGTAGGCGCCCTTGTCCTTCTGCTCCCTGTCCAGCTTGCTCCCTGGCTTGTTGACCCTCGGCCTCCCGCTGTTCACGTCCCTCCTGTAGGTCAGCCCCACCTCCTTGAGGAACTCGTTCATCCCCTCCTGCTTCCCTAGAGGGGACGTCGCCCTCCCCGACACCCCGGGGGTCCCGTCGAAGACCATCAGCCGGTCAGAGACTATGTCGAGCAGCTGCAGGTCATGGTCGATGACTATCGCGGCCTTCCCCCTCGCCTTCACCATCCTGTTCACCGCCCTGGCCACGACGAACCTGTCCTCGACGTCGAGGAAGGCGGACGGCTCGTCCAGGGCGTAGACGTCGGCGTCCTGGGCCATCGTCGCGACTATGGCCACCTTCTGCAGCTCCCCGCCGCTGAGGTCGCCTACGCTCCGAGGCAGGAGCTTCTCCATCCGAAGCGGGCCGGCCAGGGCGTCCTGCAGGACAGGGTCCCCGTACTTCGTCCCGAGCGTGGTCATGAAGAACTCGTCCACGGTGCCCGCGAACTCGGAGGCGAGGTACTGAGGCTTGTAGGCCACCCTGGCCCCTGTCGAGACCCGTCCCTTCGTGGGCTTCTCCTCCCCTGCCACCATCTTGAGGAAGGTGGTCTTGCCTAGGGCGTTCGCCCCCACCGCGCCCACGATGGTCCCGCGCCTGATCGCGCCCTCCTCGACCGTCACTTCGAACGAGCCGTAGGACTTCTTGAGCGAGGTGTACTCCGCGGCCACCTCCTCGCTCTCCACGGTGTCTCCGGCTGCCCTCTCCCCGAAGGAGACCGGGCGGTCCCTGAACCTCACGTTCTCGACGGGGAGGTAGCCGTCGAGGAGCGCGTTTATCCCGGTCCTGGACGCGTACAGGCCGGAGACGATCCCGTAGGCGCCCGGCTCGCCGTAGATCACCTGGACGTAGTCAGCTACGTAGTCGAGAAAGGCGATGTCGTGCTCGACCACCAGGACGGCCTTCCCCGCCTCGGCCAGCCCGGCTATCAGCTTCGAGACCTCCAGCCGCTGGTAGACGTCGTTGTAGGAGGACGGCTCGTCGAAGAGATACAGGTCGGCGTCCTTCACCGACGCCGCTGCCACGGCGACCCTCTGCAACTCCCCGCCGCTGAGGTCCGAGACCTTCTTGGCCAGCGACTCTCTGAGGCTGAGCGAGTCGACGACCGAGTCCAGCGCCCCCCTCTCGTCCATCCTCTCAAGCAGGCTCCCGGCATCCTTGTCCCAGGCTTCGGGCAGCTTGTAGACCGCCTGTGGCTTGAGGGACACCCTCAGCTCGCCGTCCGCGATGCGCTCGAAGTGCTCTTTCATCTCCCTGCCGCTCAGATAGGAGAGGAACTTGTCCCAGCTGGGCTTGCCCTCGTAGTCTCCGAGGTTGGGGACAAGCTGCCCGGCGAGGATCTTCAACGCCGTGGACTTACCTATGCCGTTCCTGCCGACCAGGCCCACCACCTGCCCCCGCCTCACCGTGGGGATCCTGAAGAGCCTGAAGGAGTTGACGCCGTACTGGTGTATCTTCTCCTCCCTGAGCTCCTCGCTCAGGTTGAGTATGTCGATGGCGTCGAAGGGACAGACCTTGATGCAGACGCCGCACCCGATGCAGAGCTCTTCCGAGACCAGGGCGACCTTGTCCTGGCCCAGGACGATGCACTCCTGCCCGTTGATGTTGACCGGACACTCCTTGATGCACTCGAGGCCGCACTTCTTGGACTGGCAGAGGTCGGCGTCCACCACCGCCACCCTGTGGACCGAGGGACCTCACCCCTCCGAGAGCCTCTTCGGTATCGGGCAGAAGGAGCATATGGCGGGGTCTCCCTCCAGGCCGAGGCTCTCCACCGTGTGCCTCGTCCTCATCGACGCCCAGACATCCGCCTCCCCTGCCACGCCGCACAGGTGCATCGACTCGTGCTCCTTGATGATGGGGAGGAGCCGGCACCTGGTGCAGATGGGCTTGACGAAGGCCGCGGGCAGGAGGCTACCCAGGGCCATGGCCACGCCGTACGTCCCCAGCAGCCAGAAGGCAAGCACCGCACCCGCCAGCCCGTAGGCTCCTCCTAGGAGCCATCCGACCAGGGCCGCGCCGACGGCCAGGACGGCTCCGAGGGCGCCACCCATCCTCCCGGGATAGAGCGCGAAGCCGCGGGTCCGTTTCGGGAGTGCGGAGAGCGCCAGGAGAGGGGCGGCTGCGAGGACGGGCGCGCTAAGGCGGACGACCTTCAGGCGGCCCGCTACCTCTTCCCAGCCGACCGACGGAGGGGTTGCAGCCAATTCTTTGCCGAGCGGTTTCATTCTCTATTTATTCGTGAGGCGCCGCGTCCCCCTGCCTGAGCCCAGCCTCCACCCTCCGCTTGAGACCCTCCAGGTCCCTCGTGATGGGACCGGAGAAGTTCAACGTGATCGGGGTCACCGAGACCTCCCTGTTCACGAGGACCGCCTCCGCGTCCGTGTCGGAAGGGAAGGCGGAGAGCTTCTCCCCGAAGAGCCAGTAGTAGGGCCTGCCGCGCGGGTCCTTCCTGACGATCACCCCGTCAGTGTACTTCCTCCTTGCCACGGCCGTGAGAGCCATCCTGGGGGAGGGTCCGACCTTGGCCGGGAAGTTGACATTGAGAGCCTCCGCCCCTTCAGGCATCCCGTGGCGCAGCACGTCGCCGACTATCCCGCCGGCCACCCGGGCGGCCTTGGCGAAGTCCGGAGACGAGTACCCCACCGAGAAGAGAAACTCCTCCTCGACCTCCATGGAGAATGCGATGGCGGGGATGCCGGCTATGGCCGACTCCAGCGCGGCCGCGACAGTACCCGAGGCAAGGATGTCCTGGTATGTGTCGTTGTCCCCAATGTTGATTCCCGAAGCCACCAGCTTCGGGCGCCTGCGCAGTATCTTGTTCACACCTATCATGACGCAGTCGCCCGGCGTCCCGGAGACGGCGTAGGTCTCGAACTCCGCCCCCTTCAGCTTCGACACGCGGAGCGGCTTGTGGAACGTCAGGCTGAGCGCGGTCGCGCTCTGGGGCGAGTCTGGAGCCACGACGACGACCTCTGCGTGCTTGGAAGCCGCCCTCGCGAGCTCGACGAGCCCCTCGCTGTGCACGCCGTCGTCGTTGGTGACCATCACAAGGTCCTTACCGGCCGGCACTGCGGTTCACCTTCGACAGGACTCTGTCTATAGACCTTCTGCCGCCTTTCAGGCCGTAGTACTTCGCAAGGAGGTCGAGCCCCGCGTCCATGCTCTCCTCCGTGAACAGTGCCTCCAGCACCACCCTCTCGCCTTCGTCGACGCTCATGGACCGGACGGCCCGCTCCAGTCTGACCTGGCCGTCCACCAGCTCGTCGATGAGCCGCCCCAGCCTCCGCACCTCCTCCTTGACCCTCCTCCGCATCAGCATGGTCTCCTCGACCATCGACTCCAGGTCCGCCTTCGGGGCCGCTTCTGCGGGGGACTCCCTGCCCGTCCTGGACAGTTTGACCACGGTCAGCTCCGGCGTGGAGTAGTCTCCTAGCAGGTACGACTTCGCGCGGTAGACCTTCCTGACGCTCGTCCCCCCTCCGCCCAAGCTCCTCTCCTCGACCAGGCCCATCGACCTGAGCTTCGAGAGGTGCTTGAGGACCCCCTGGATCGAGATCCCCGTGAGGTCGGCCAGCTCCGCGAGCGTCCTCGGCCTGATGGAGATGAGGTGCCCTATCTTGAGCCTCGTGCGGGAAGAAAGGACCTCGTCGACCTGTGACTGCACGATGGCTTTCTGGAGGAAGGGTTTATAAAAGGGTTTAACCCATAGCTACTTAACCAGAGGTTAAGTGAGTGAGCGAGGGGAACGAGGGAACAGAAGACAGGAGGAAGACGCTAAGGGACGTGCTGGACGAGCTGGACGCCTACATGGAGAAGTTCGAGACCGAAGTCCACGAGACGGCAAGAGAAGCGATATCGAGGGCGGGCCTGACGGACAAGCCGTTCGTCGCAGGGTTCTCGTTCAAGGTCGGGCCGGGGGGCAAGCCCTCGGTTCAGATTTTCGGCGACAACCCAGTCAAGTCGGGCGGGTTCAGGTCCCCGCTCACGGAGCAGATCCTCGACGAGAAGGGGAGCACGCTCAAGCTCGTCCTGGACATGCCCGGTGTGGAGAAGACTGACATAAGGGTCGACGCGACTGACGACTCCGCCGTGGTCACGGCGGAGAGGGACGCGCGCAAGTACAGGGCCGAGGTCTCGCTCAAGGCGGCGGTCGACGCGCAGGCAGGAAAGGCCGAATACAGGAATGGCCTGCTCGAAATCTCCTTCCCGTTGAAGGGCAAGGCTAATAAGGACTTCAGGAGACTTGACGTTGTCTGAGAGAGGTTCCGGTGTGAGCCAGCAACAAGTGCAGCTGAAGGTCCTCGAAGCGTACACGAGGGACGTCGGCAGGGGCGTGGCGAGGATAGACTACGACGCCATGGACGCGCTGGACGCATCGACGGGCGACGTGATAGAGATCAAGGGAAAGCGGCGGACGGTGGCGAAGTGCCTCCCGCTCTACCCGTCGGACGAGGGAAGGGGGATCGTAAGGATAGACGGGCTCATACGCAACAACGCAGGAGTGGCGATCGGAGACGTGGTCGTTGTCAAGAAGGTGAAGGCTCCACCCGCGGAGAAGGTCGTGGTCGCGCCGCTCGAGGCCGTCCCGCCGATAGACGAGAGGTATCTCGCTGACGCGCTGGAGAGCGTCCCCGTGACTAAGGGGGACAACATAATGATCCCTTACTTCGGAGGCAGGCTCACCTTCCAGGTGGTGGGCGTGAGCCCGGCGGCGGACGCGGCGCTGATAACCCAGCGGACGGTGTTCGTGATCTCGGAGAAGGGGGAGGCGCTCAGGGGCGTCCCGCAGGTCACGTACGAGGACATCGGAGGCCTCAAGGACGAGATTCAGAAGGTGAGGGAGATGATAGAGCTGCCGCTCCGCCACCCGGAGATATTCGAGAAGCTCGGGGTCGAGGCGCCGAAGGGCATCCTCCTGTACGGCCCTCCAGGCACGGGCAAGACGCTCCTCGCGAAGGCGGTGGCGACGGAGAGCAACGCGCACTTCATACCGATAAGCGGCCCAGAGATCATGAGCAAGTTCTACGGGGAGAGCGAGGCTCGTCTCCGCGAGATCTTCAAGGAGGCGAAGGAGAAAGCGCCGACGATAATCTTCATCGACGAGATTGACTCGATCGCCCCGAAGAGGGAGGAGGTCACGGGCGAGGTCGAGCGGAGGGTGGTGAGTCAGCTCCTCTCCCTGATGGACGGGCTAGAGGCTCGAGGAAAGGTCATAGTCATAGCTGCGACAAACCGTCCCAACGCCATAGACCCGGCGCTAAGGAGGCCCGGGAGGTTCGACAGGGAGATAGAGATTAAGGTGCCTGACAAGAAGGGACGCCTCGAGATACTCCAGATCCACACGAGGCACATGCCCCTCGACATCGAGGCGAAGGAGGGCACCGAGAAGATGGTGGACCTCGAGAAGCTCGCGGCGGTCACCCACGGCTTCGTGGGCGCGGACCTCGAGTACCTGTGCAAGGAGGGGGCGATGAAGACCCTGAGGAGGAACCTCCCCAACATCAAGCTCGAGGAGGACAGGCTCAGCCCGGAGACGCTGGACAAGCTGATAGTCACGATGCAGGACTTCGAGGACGCACTCCGCGACGTCATGCCCTCGGCCATGAGGGAAGTGTACCTCGAGACGCCCGACGTGAAGTGGTCGGACATCGGAGGACTAGAGGGCGTGAAGAAGGAGCTCCAGGAGGCTGTGGAGTGGCCGCTGAAGTACCCTGACCTCTACGACAAGATAGGATACAGCATGCCGAAGGGGATAATGCTCTATGGGCCGTCGGGGACAGGCAAGACGCTCCTGGCGAAGGCAGTCGCGACCGAGAGCGAGGCGAACTTCATCAGCGTCAGAGGGCCTGAGCTGCTGAGCAAGTGGGTGGGCGAGTCCGAGAGGGGGATAAGGGAGGTGTTCAGGCGCGCCAGGCAGGCGTCGCCCTGCGTGATATTCTTCGACGAGATAGACGCGCTCGCGCCGACGAGGGGGATGGGAGGCGACAGCATGGTGACGGAGAGGGTGGTCAGCCAGCTGCTCACAGAGCTCGACGGCGTCCAGAGCCTGCAGGGGGTGGTCGTGCTGGCCGCCACCAACAGGATCGACATCGTGGACCCGGCGCTCCTCAGGGCGGGCAGGTTCGACAAGCTGGTCCAAATCCCGCTGCCCGACAAGGGCGCCAGGAGGGACATACTGAAGATCCACATGAAGGGCGTCCCGATAGCGAAGGAGGTCGACATCGACAGGATCATCGAGCTGGCCGAGGGCTTCAGCGGGGCGGACATGGCGTCGCTCACGAACACCGCGGTATCCATAGTCCTCCAGGGGTTCATCTCGAAGTACCCGAAGCCGGAAGACGCGAAGAAGCACGTAGACGAGGCGATAGTCGGGATGGAGCACTTCACAGAGGCCATCAAGAAGGTCAGGTCCTCCAGGGAAGGCAAGCCGATGGAGAAGGTCCCGGTCCCGTACTACAGGTAGGCCCGGACCCCGGCTGCAGGCGTCAGTCGAGCGTTGCGCCGAGTTCTCTGAGGCGCGCCTCCGCGATCTTGTCCATGGTGAGGCCGCTGACCGCGGAGAGGCCCGAGGAGTTTGCGTCGTAGCCCTGCTGGCAGTACTCGTCCCTGTGCTTTATCATGAGCCAGGACTCCTTCCCGTTGAGCCCGCCGGTCCTGACGAGCGCGAAGGAGCCCTTCAGCTTCAGGCCGTACAGGCGGAACTTCAGGTTCCCCTCGCCCAGCTCCCTGGCCGCCACTTCGTCCGCCTCGCCCTTCGCCTTCACCTCCACCCTGGACCCCTTCGCAACTTCGAGCTCGGGGTTGTAGGTCCCGGTGTCCCAGATCATCACGACGCCCGCGCCGTACCCGGAGCCGATGACGCCCTCGAACTTCCTGTACTCGAGGTCGTGGGGGCCTGTCGGCATCGCGAGCCTCCTCACTCCAGGGTCGAGCGTGGGGCCCTTCGGCACGGACCAGGAGGGCATTACGCCCCCGATCTCGAGCCTGAAGTCGTAGTGCATGGCCGTCGCCTTGTGCTTGTGGACGACGAACGAGAGGCAGCCCTGACCCTTCGGCACGTCCCCGGCTACTCAGCTCCGGCCCTTAAGGTTGGAGACC
>JASHUU010000078.1 GCA_030039795.1 Nitrososphaerales archaeon
GAGGAAGAGGCGTACAAGTACTTCGACAGGATCGACTCCGTCGGAGGCCTTCTGAAGGCGATAAAGTCTGGCTACCTCCAGAGGGAGATCGCGGAGAACTCGTATAGGCTGTCGAAGCGGGTGGAACAGGGCAAGGACGCGGTGGTGGGCGTCAACAAGTTCGGCGTCGAGGAGAAGAAACCTATCGACACGCTGAAGATAGACTTCAAGGCGCAGAGGAGCCAGATCAGGAGGCTGAACCAGGTGAGGAGGTCGAGAGACGAGGCCAAGGTGAAGGCATCATTGGCGAAGACGGAGAAGGCGTTCGAGGACGAGGACGCGAACTCGATTTATCCGATGCTGGACGCCGTGATGAGGTATGCCACGCTCGGGGAGATAGTGGACGCGGGAAGGAAGGTGTTCGGGACGTGGGAAGAGCCGCTCATCCTTTGAGGGCGCGGGCCGGCTCGAACGAGCCCGTTGAGAGGTCCTAGCTGGCCGCCTTGGAGCGGCGCCTGGACCTGAGGTCGTTCCAGACTCCCAAGACGAAGGCCACGAAGGCGATGGCAGCCGAGAGAACCGGGCCGACGCTCAGCAGAGTCAGGGCGTCATAGAGGAGGAAGGCCCCCGCGACCGCCGTCACGAACGCCAGGATCTTGTTGTAGAGGGCCAGGCCCACTACGAAGAAGACCACTCCGATGACGAAGGCGGCGGTCGCGTTGGAGACCACGTCAAGAGTCAGGAGGTACGCCGCATACCCGACGGCGAGCCCGATTCCGACGGCGACCAGGAGGAGCCCGATGGCGCCGCCCGCGACGAACCCGATCAGGCCGCCCAGGATGGTCCCCGCTGTGCCCAGACTTGGCACGTACTGGCCCGCGAGCGCCCCGCCTATTGAAGCGCCGATGAGCCCCACGACCAGGAAGGCCAGGACCTTCACGACCTTCCTTCCCGCGAATATGAGGAGGAGGGCGATGACCCCCATGACGAGGGCCAGGAGCGGAGTAGGCAGGAACGAGTGCGGGACGGTTGGGAACGAGTACGATAAGAGGTCCAGCGACATCGCGGGCTGGCGTCAGTCCCGACGGCCTTGATTTGAACGCATTGGTAGCCGCGCTCCAGAACGGTCCCTTTGACGAGCCCGCAGGCACTCCTGTGGCCGACCGGGCGTCATCCGGCTGACCGGCGAGCAAAGGTTTTCAAGCATACGGAGGCTCTGCGACCTGAGATGGGCCGGAAGGCCGTTTCCGCTCAGAGGAAGATACGGGTCCTTGTTGCGAAGCCGGGTCTGGACGGGCACGACAGAGGCGCCCTCGTCCTTGCCAGGGCGTTCAGGGACGCCGGGATGGAGGTAGTCTACAGCGGGCTCCTGCCTTCCCCGGAGCAGGTCGCCCAGATGGCCGTCGACGAAGACGTCGACGTGGTGGCGCTCTCTCTCCTCAACGGGGCCCACATGACGGCGTTCCCAAAGGTCAAGAGGCTCCTGGAAGAGAAGGGAGGGTCAGACATACTTGTCGTGGGCGGAGGGATAATACCTGAGGAGGACAAGCCCAAGCTGCTGAAGATCGGGGTCACCGGGCTGTTCGGGCCGGGCAGCTCCCTGGAAGAGATCGTGAAACACGTAAGAGCCCGGGTCGTTCAAGAGAGGTGGAAGGAGTGACGGAGGAGCTGGAGCAGGACGAGTTCGTCGGGCTGTCGAAGATGCACTTCGACGTCTCGGAGGAGCAGAGCCTGATCCTCGAGCAGGTCGGAAGGGCGTGCCAGGAGATACGCCCGATAGAGGAGAAGTGCTACCTAGAGAGGCGCATGAACGACAGGGTCAAGCCGATCTTCGCGAAGGCACACGTGCTCGGGCTCCCCATCTCCAGGAGGTATGGAGACGGGCAAGGCGCAGACATGGTGACGTACGCTCTCGCGATAGAGAGGATAGGGAGGGAGGGGACGGGCGTCAGGACGTTCTTCTCCGTCCACATCGCCCTCGGCCAGCTCACGGTCCAGATGTGGGGGAACGAAGGCCAGAGGCAGGCTGTGCTGGGGCCTGCGACCAAAGGGGAGAGGCTCTTGGCCTTCGGCTTGACCGAGCCGTCGGCCGGGAGCGACCCCTCGTCTCTGACGACCTCCTTCGAGGAGAAGGAGGGCAGGTTCCAGCTCAGCGGCCAGAAGACCTGGATATCCAACGGGTCCATAGCCGACACGGTGCTCGTCTTCGCATACCCCAAAGGGAAGCGCGAGGGGATGTGCGCCTTCCTCGTGGACAAGGGCTCCCCTGGATACTCGACGAAGTTCATAGAGAACAAGCTCGGCCTCCCCACGGCGGACACATCTACCATCTACCTGGACAAGGTGGAGGTCCCGAAGGAGAACCTCCTGGGACCGAAGGGGAAGGGGCTCTCCGTGGCCTACTCCGGGCTGATGAACGGCAGGCTGAGCGTCGCCGCCGGCTGCGTAGGGGTGATCCAGGACTGCCTCGACGAGGCGGTCCGGTACGCGGGGGTCAGGGTACAGCACGGCAAGAAGATCGGGAGGCATCAGCTCGTGCAGAGGCACATCGGGATAATCTCGACCAACCTGGACGCCGCGAGGTGGCTTGTGCTCAGAGCGGCGTTCCTCAAGCAGAAGTTCGAGGACGACCCCGCAAACGTCGAGCTGCGGGACGCAGCGGACCTGGCGATCACGAAGGCGAAGTACTTCGCGGCCAACGCTTCCTTCGACTCGGCCAACAGGGCCGTCCAGGTCTTCGGGGCGAACGGCTACTCCTTCGAGGCCAGGCCGGCGCGCCACCTGGCGGACACGCGGGTCACGAGCATATACGAAGGCGCCAACGAGATACTCGAGCAGAAGATAGCCTTGGGCTCTCTGGGCAAGGGCTTCGAGGCATACTCCTGAGGGTGAGCGCTGTGCGTGCTGAAAGAAGGAGGCCGGCCGTCATCCTTGCTCTCTCCCTCGTATGGCTGGTCTCTGTGTCCGCCCTGGCCCTCGCCTCGGGCGGCTCCGCCACGACATGCCAGACCCGGACCATAGACGACGCCTCGACGTACCAGGCGCAGGTGATCAGGTTCGGCGCGGTCACCGAATACTGCCTCGCGAGCCCTTCGAGGGCCGCCAACGGGATCGTCTTGGGGTCCGACGGCTCCGTCTGGTTCGGAGAGAACGACCTGGCCGGCGTGGCAGAGCTCTTCCCCAACGGCACCGTCGCCGAATACGCCTTCCCTGGATACCCCTTCGCGGGGGTCGTCAACTCCACGTATCCCAAGACCGGGATATTCAGCGTCACGTTGTGGGACGGCAGGGTATGGGCGGCCGACTCCGACGGAGTCCTCCTGGATGGCCTGGACCCCGCGAATCGTTCCACAGTCCAGATTGACGTCGCCACAGCTCCGCACCCGCCGGGGTCGGCAGCCCCTATCTTCCCCTACCTGATGACAGTCGCCCCCGACGGGTCCATGTGGTTCACGGCGCTCCCGATCCTGGTCGGCAAGGAACTCCCCGTCGTCGGAGTGGTCAGCGCGAACCTCAGCGTGACCGCCTACAGCGTTCAAGGACTGGGCGAGGGCGAGCAGCCGCTCCAGATCCAGTTCTACAACTCGACGCTCGCATACATGGTGGCGTTCAACACGCAGAACGGCTACGAGTCAGGGCTGTACTCCTTCGACCCGCAGGTGCACAACTCCACCATCGTGGCCACCCAGGTGGGCGGCGGCTTCGCCCTCATCTATCCCGACTCGCTCTCCATTAGCGGCGACGCCGTCTGGATAGCGGAGCACGGCACCTCGACTGCCGCGTCCTACGACCTGAAGACGGGGGTGTGGACGGCCTACCCCACCTCCACGGTGAGCTACGAGCAGGTGACCCTGCCCTACTTCGTCCAGGCGGAGGGCAACGAGGTCTGGTTCAACGAGCACTACGCCAACGAGATTGCCCTTCTGAACCCGTCGACAGGCACCATGACTGAGTACAGCGAGGCCGACCCGCCGGTCGCCAGCTACCTGGACGTGCAGAACGACCTTACGATCGCGGCTGCCCCCGGGGGCCTGTGGTTCACTTCGTGGACCGGGAACTACATAGGCTTCGTAAGCCAAGAGCCGACACCGAGCTTCTCGGTCTCCCTTCCAGGCGGGAACCAGACGACGCTCTCGCCCGGCTCGTCGACCAAGGTGACGCTCCAGCTGTCGGGGACCTGGTCGAAGACCCTCGACGTCCTGGAGTCCGATTCGGAGAACTACACCTCCGTCCCCAGCCAGATGTCGATCGAGCCGAGCGTCGCCACGGTCCCGAAGGGGTCAGGGCCGGTATCATTGGAGTTCACCATAGGCGCGAAAGAGTCGCTCCCGCCGGGCCGGTACACCGTCGACCTGACCGTGAGCGACGGTCTCCTCCGACAGACGGCCATGGTGTTCGTCGACGTGACCTGAAGGCGTCCGGACCGCGGCCTAGCGCTCGTCAGCTGCAGTCTCGAAGTCCCACATCGCGTGGAGGCCCTGCTTTCGCCGGAAGGCGTCCAGCATCCCTTCGCTGCGGAGCCTCGAGACCAGCATCGCAGAGAAGGACGGGGCGCCGGTCGCCCCTGGCGAGTTGTAGTTGATCACGTGCACCGACCTGTCGTCCGTCAGGATCTTGGCTTCCGGGACGAAGCCGTCCTTGTCGACCGCCGACGACCTCACTCCAGAGATCCCGTGGCCTCCGAGCATGCCTGCCCTGAGGCCGGGGAGGAACTGCTCTACTCTCGAGCACATGCCTCCCTTGGACATGGAGCTGTACCACTCCTTTGCGGCCATGGACATGAAGGTCGGGTTGGTCAGGAGGCGGAGCTTCGGGCCGAGGGGGCGCGAGAGCAGCCTGCCGACCGACGAGAGGCCCACGCCGGTGTAGGCGTACGGGCCAGCGACGAGGGCGGCGTTGGGGCCGATCTGCCTGGAGCCGTCCGCTCTCACCACGAGGTGAGGGTCGAGGAATGGGAACTGCGGGTAGCGCGGGGGCGTGTAGATGTTCCTGCCCACGCGGGATGCGAAGGGCTCCTTGACGACCCAGTAGTCTCCCCTGAAGTTCAGGACGGAGCAGTCTGTCGCCAGGCCCCGAGAGTGCGCTATCGGGAGGGCGCCCCCTCCGGCGGCGTTTATCATTAGCCTGCACTGCACGCTCCGGAACGGGGCTCCGTCTTTGAAGCTGACCTCGACCTTGCCGTCGACGTCCTCGACCGACGTGACCTCCGACCCCCCGACGAAGGAGACGCCGTTGCCCGCCGCGAGGGAGCGTAGCGCCGCCGTGAACGCGCCGAAGTCTACGGAGACGTCAGCGCGCGAGAGGAGCGCCCCGACGCACCTGACCTCGGGTTCGAGCTCCTTCGCCTGCCTCCCGTCGAGCACCTCCATGTCTCCAAGGGGGACGCCGTTCTCCTCTCCCCAGGCGCGGTACCTCTCGAGGGTGTCCATGTCAGCCTGCGTCGTCGCAGCGTTGAGGGTACCCACCGGCTTCCATGGCAGAGACATCCTCTGCGAGAGGTCCTTCCAGATGGCGTAGGAGAGCTCCGACGAACGGGCGAAGACCTTCTTCGTCTTTGGGTTCAGGTAGAACGGGCGGTGCAGGACGCCCGTGTTCCTGGAGCTGGCGTGTGCCGCCACGGTCCGCTCGCCGTCAACGAGGAGGATCCTGCAGTCGTACAGGCATGAGAGCCAGTACGACGTCGCCACCCCGAGGATGCCCGCGCCTACTACGAGTATGTCGGCCGACCCGCGCTTCTCCGAGTAGCTCATCGGAGCACTGACCGCAGGGCGGGCATTGTTTAGGCTTCTCGGGATGCTGAGAGCCAGGTCAGACGTTCTTGAGGTAGCCGTTCGTGTCCAGCCACTCGGCGTGGGCTTGGATGTACCTCCATACGATGTCCGCCTTCCTGTTGTCGAAGTCCCAAGGCGCCACCAAGACGATGTCTCCTTCCCTGATCCACATCCTCCTCTTGAGCTTCCCCCTGATCCTGCACTGGCGCGTCTCTCCGTCCGCGCACTTCACTATCACCTGGTCTCCCCCCGCTATCTTGATCGCCCTCCCGAGTATCTCTCCCTGCTGGGGCATAACGAGCTCCTTCAGGTTGGCCTCGCTCAGAACCTTTCTCTTTCCCAAGTTGACCCCTTATTCCTGTGAGAGCCGATTGCACCCGCGCTTTAACGATATCTCCTCCATCTGTGCTGTCCCCGCCCGCGTCTCCTGCGTCCCCCGCGACGCCAGCGCTCCCGCCCGTCGCCCTCCGGCCGCTGCGGGAAGACGGCTGAGGCGTCCTCCGGCCTTAGGGGATTGATGGGCGCCTTGGCCGCCCGCAGTATCCTTGCGAAGTCGGCCGACTCGTCCGGGGCGACAAACGTGTATGACGCCCCCTGGCCGCCGGCACGGGCCGTCCTCCCCACCCTGTGCAGGTACACCGTGGGGTCTTCTGGGACGTCGTAGTTGACCACGCAGCCCACCTGCCTGACGTCGATGCCCCTGCTCGCCACATCCGTCGCGACGAGGACGTCGGCTTTGCCGGACCTGAAGAGGCCCATCGAGTGGTCCCTCTGGTTCTGGCTGAGGTCGCCGTGGAGCGGAGCCACGCTGAAGAACCGCTTCTCGAGCTCGCGGGCGAGTCTGATGGCCCCGTACCTGGTCCTGCAGAACACGACCGCGCTCCCCCGCCCCTCCTTCTCGAGTATCGAGAGGAGCAGCTCGAGCTTCTGGGCTCTCTCCACCCTTGCGAAGAACTGCTCGAGCGCCTCGGCCGAAGGCTGATGCTCGTCCACCATGACCTTGACGGGGTCCGCCATGTACCTGTCGGCGAGCTTGACCACCGAGCCTGGCATGGTGGCAGAGAAGAGGCCCATCTGCCTGCCCTGCGGGGTCCGCCCGAGCACGAACTCCACGTCGTCGATGAACCCCATGTCGAGCATCGTGTCGGCTTCGTCGAGGACGACGAGACGGACGGAGTCGAGCCTGAGCGTGCCGCGCCTGAGATGGTCGATCAGCCTCCCTGGGGTCCCCACCACCACGTGGACGCCTCGCCGCAGGGCCTCGGCCTGCGGCACAATCGACTGGCCGCCGTATATCGCGAGCACCCTGACCTGGGAGAAGGAGGCTATCTTCTGGAGCTCGAGGGTGATCTGGACCGCCAGTTCGCGGGTGGGGGCCATCACGAGCCCTTGCACCCTGTTCGTTCCCTCGTCGACGGCCTGGACCATCGGTATGCCGAAGGCGAGAGTCTTCCCTGAGCCGGCCTTCGCCTGGCCTATCAGGCTCCGCCCTTCAAGCAGCGGGCCGATGGCCTGCTCCTGGATCGGGAACGGGCGACGGTATCCCGCCGCGCTGACCGCCTTCCTGACGTTCGGGCTGAGCTTCAGCCCGTCGAAGCTTTCCAAGGCGCCTGCGGTGACCTCTACGCACCTGGGCGTCCAGCAGAAGACCGTCGAGGGGCATGGTTCGTCCTGCCCAGTTGAGCTCGCAACTTCGTCCCTTCCCGCGGGGTGGGCCACTTAAGCGTTGGAAGCCTTCAGGG
>JASHUU010000079.1 GCA_030039795.1 Nitrososphaerales archaeon
TTGCCGTCCTGCTGAGGCTCGCGAGGACGCTCGGCTTCACGAAGGCCGAGCTCCTGAAGTACGCGACCAGCGGCGAGACGACCGGAGACAACCTTCAAGTGGTGGGGTACGCGTCCGTGAGATTCGAACGGAGATGAGGGCTGTAGCCGAGGCCCCGGCCAAGGTGATAGTCACCGGGGAGCACTTCGTGGTCCACGGCGCGTGGGCGCTTGCGGCGGCGATTCCACGCATGACGAGGGCCGTTGTGGAGGCGTCTCCCAGGCTCGAAGTCTCTTCGGCGTCTTTTCCCGACCCTAGGGGCGGACAGCTCCTTCCGGTGAGGAAGGTGGTGGAGTGGATGGCGGAAAGGTTCTCCTTCGCTCCTGGGCTGAGGGTCACGATTTCGTCGGACGTCCGAGGAGGGGCGGGCCTCGGGTCCTCGGCCGCGGCCTCCGTGGCCGTGGCCTCCGCCGTGGCGAGGTACCGTTCGCTCGATCTTCGCGTGGGCGAGATAGTGGAGGCGGCGATGCAGGGCGAGCGCCTCGTGCACGGCAGGCCTTCGGGAGTGGACCCGGAGGCGTGCGCTCGCGGCGGCGTGATACTCTTCAGGCCCGGCTCGACTACCAGGCAGCTCTCCATGAACGGGCCAGGAAGGCTACTTGTGTCCTTCACCGGCTCGACGAGGAGCACCAAGGCTCAGGTCAGCAGGGTCTCCGAAATGGGAGAGCGGCTTCCCGCCCTGCTCGAGGGGGTGACGAAGGCCGTGAACGGCGTCAGCCTGTTGGCCGCAGAACGGCTCCGCGAGGGCGACTACCGGGGCCTGGGAGACCTCCTGAACCTCTCCCATGCCGTGCTCTCGGGCATCGGCGTGTCGAGCCCTGCGCTCGACAAGCTCGTGGACGCCTCGCTGTCTCTAGGGAGCTACGGTGCGAAGCTCACGGGAGGGGGCGGGGGCGGGAGCGTGGTCTCGGTCGCGCCTAAAGGAAAGGAAAAAAGCATAACCTCGGGCCTCAACGCGCGGGGGTTTGAGACGTTCAGGGCAAAGGTCCCTACAGAGGGAGTGAGAAGCTGGCTAGAACCGTAGTGGCCAAGCTCGGAGGGGCCGTGATAACGGACCTCTCAAAGCCGTTCACATACAGGGCCGACGTTGCGTCGGCGCTGTCCGAAGAGATCAGCTCCTCGGACGAGAGGGTGGTGGTAGTCCATGGAAGGGGGTCGTTCGCGAAGGCCGCGCCTGCGCAGCCGGCGTCCCTCCCAGGCCAGGTCGAGTCGCCCGCAGGCGGGACCGCCCAGGCGCGCGCCTCTGTCTACGAGCTGAACAGGCTGGTCTGCAAGACGATGACCGAGGCGAAACTCAGCCCATATCCGTTCTCGCCATTCGACGCCCTGGCGCGGGCGGGTCCGTCGAGCGCGGGGCAATGGCTGAGAGGTCTGCTCAAGGAGGGCTTCACGCCCGTGACCTTCTGCGACTTCGTCCTTTCGCCCCACGGGATGAGGTTCATGGACGCCGACGCGATGACCTACGAGATCGCCAAGACCCTGAAGCCCGACAGATGCGTGTTCGCCCTCGACGTGGACGGCGTTTACGAAGACAACTCCAGGGTCATACTTCCGGAGCTCTCTCCTTCGAAGATCAGGAAGATGAAGGCACCAGCCGAGGACCAGGCGGCGCGCGCGATAAGGGCAAAGCTGGAGATCGCAGGAAGGATCGCCTCCACGGGACCGAGCGTATCCTTCGTGTCAGGGTACAGGCGCAACGAGTTCTCGAAGGCGCTGCGGGGGCTAGACTTCTACGGGACCGCGATAAGATAGGGGCGCCTGTCGTGCCACTGCTATCGTCGGCCGAGCTCCAGGGGGAGATGAAGCGCGTGAAGGCGTCGGTGGACGGAGTCATACTCGACGAGCTGCTGCCCGCGCGCGGCGGCCCGGAGGTCGAGCTGCTCTACAAGATGATGAGGGACTACCCGTCGAGGCCCGCCAAGGGCCTCAGGCCGTTCCTGTGCGTGACCGCGTGCAGGGCCGCAGGGGGCGACGAGAGGAAGGCGCTGCTCACCGCGGCGTGCCTGGAGCTCTTCCAGCACTGGATCCTGATCCATGACGACATCGAGGACCGCTCCGAGCTGAGGCGCGGGGAGCCGACCCTCCACAGGAAGTACGATGAGGCGCTGGCCCTCAACGCGGGGGACGCGCTCCACGCCAGGATGTGGGGGGCGCTGCTGGCCAACGAGGAGGTGCTGGGGCCCCACGGGGCGCTCAGAGTGATGAAGGAGTTTTCGATGCTGGTCAACGAGACGACCGAAGGGCAGCACATGGAGCTCTCCTGGGTCAGGGACAGGAGGTGGGACCTGGACGAGTCAGACTACTACGTCATGTGTACGAAGAAGACCGCCTGGTACACCGTGGCCAGCCCGTGCAGGCTGGGAGCGATAGTCGCGGGGGCGGGGGAGGACACCCTCGAGGCGCTAAAGGACTTCGGCCTGAAGCTCGGGGTAGCATTCCAGATACAGGACGACGCCCTGAACCTCGTGGGAGAGAAGGCATACGGCAAAGCGAAGTCCGACGACATACTGGAGGGAAAGAGGACTCTCATACTCCTGCACGCCCTGAGGTCGGCCTCCGCGGAGCAGAGAAGGCGCCTTGTGGCGATCATGGACAAGGACAGAGACAAGAAGACCCAGCAGGACGTGGAGTACGTCCTTTCCCTCTTCTCGAAGCGGGGCTCCGTCGAGTACGCGAGAAGGAAGGCGAAGGCACTGATGACCGACGCGCTGGAGTCACTCGACTCCTACCGGTGGCGCGGAGACGAGGACGCCGTCGCCCTTCTGGAGTCGTTCGCCAGGTTCGCAGTAGAACGAAGATGGTAAAGAATCAGCCTCTTCCGCCTGAGGCGCTCGCAGCGATAGAGAGAGGCGCGCTGCTCAACGCCTCCCGGCACGGCGGGAAGGCCGACGTCGGGGCGGTGATCGGGCGCGTCCTGGCGGAGTTCCCCGACCTGAGGTTGAACTCGGGGGCGGTGGCGAAGGCGGCACAGGAGGCCGTCAGGAGCGTCAACTCCCTCACGGCAGAGAAGCAGGTCTCCCTTCTCAACGAGAAGTTCGGCGGGGAGCCGGAAGAGCGGCAGAAGGCAGGCAGGGTGGGCCTCCCTCCGCTCCCCGGCGCTGTCAAGGGCAGGACATGCTTCAGGCTCCCCCCCGAGCCATCGGGGTTCATGACCATCGGGCATGCGATGTCCTGGAACGTGAACTACGGCTACAAGCAGACCTACGAGGGAGTGCTCTGGCTTCGGTTCGAGGACACGAACCCTCGGAAGGTCGCCCTTCCCTACTACGAGAGCTTCCGGACCGGGACGGAGTGGCTGGGAGTGGCGTGCGACCACGAGAAGAACATCTCGGACGACGTCGAGCTGATCTATGAGAAGGGCGAGGAGCTGATCGAGGGAGGGCGGGCGTACGCCTGCGCGTGCGACGCGGCCCTGGTGAAGAAGCTCCGGTTTGAGGGGAAGGCGTGCGAGCACAGGGACTGGCCCACGGAGAAGAGCAGAAGGGTCTGGGAGGAGCTGGTCTCGAAGAAGCACAAGGAAGGGGAGTACGTCATCAGGTTCAGGGGGGACATGCAGAACGCCGACTACTCGCTCCGCGACCCCAACATCTTCAGGACCATCGACCACCCCCACCCGCTCACGAAGGAGCGGTACACCCTCTGGCCGACATACGACCTGGCGAACACCATCGAAGACGAGATCTGCGGGGTGACGCACATACTGAGGAGCGCGGAGTTCCACACAGACCTCCAGCGGCTCCTGAGGGAGACCCTTCGCTTCAGGCGCGTCGAGGTCGTCCAGTTCTCGAGGTACAACTTCAAGGGGACGCCCGTCAAGAAGAGGCTCCTCCGGCCGCTCGTGGAGTCTGGGGAGGTGTCCGGGTGGGACGACCCGCGGATGCCGACCGTGGAGGGCATCAGGCGCCGCGGGGTGACTCCACGGGCGGTCAAAGACTTCACGCTCCTCGTGGGCTATTCGAGCACGGAGCACGAGTTCGACTGGAGCATGCTCCTTTCGCTCAACCGGAAGCTGCTCGACCCCGTCTCCAGGCGGATATTCTTCGTCCCCGACCCCGTCGAGGTCGTCGTGGAAGGCGCTCCGAAGAGCACGGTGGAGGTACCGTTCCACCCCCAGGCGGACCTGGGATCGCGGTCGGTCGCCACAGGCGGGCGCTTCTATCTGCCAGGGGCAGACCTCCAAGCCCTTGCCCCGGGCGCGACCTTCAGGCTTCTCGACCTGTACAACGTCGAGGTCGAGTCCAGGAGCCCGCTGAAGCTGAAGTACGCCGGCGACGAGCTGATCCAGGACTCGAAGAAGCTGCAGTGGGTGGCGGGCGGGGGCGTCAGAGCAAAGGTGCTAGTGCCGGGCCCTCTCTTCAACGAGGCGGGCGACTTCCAGAAGGACAGCCTCAGAGTCGTGGAGGGAGTCTGCGAGGAGGCCTTTTCGGGCGTGAAGGAGGGGGAGATAGTCCAGTTCCCTCGCTTCGGGTTCTGCAGGCTCGACTCGCCCGGCACCATGGTCTTTTCCTGCTGAGTGGATGGGAACGACCGCGTTCCTTCGGCTCCCTCGAGTCGCCGTCGTGGGTGGTCATCGCCTGCCGGGCCAAATCTGGACCGCCTGAGGTCGGCTGTTGGGCCAGGCCGTTCCCGCCCAGCACTGGTCGGTGAGATTGGCTTCGCTACGATGGAGCGGAACTGGTTCCACAGAAGGCAGCTTGCGGACATGGGCGACCTCCAACCGTGCAGGAACCCGGGCCGCCAAGGAAGACTTCAGAATCCGCGGATGGCAAGCGTTAAGCGGGAATCGTCTGGAGTCCGTCGGAGCAGGTAGAACGGGTTCACCTTCAAGACGAGGTTCATTGGTGGGTTCGTGGTAGGTGTGCTCGCCTTTCTCTCAGCGAGTGGACGCCTCAGCACACTACAAAGCGGAACCATCGCTTCTTCTATTCCCATAGCCAGTCCGACGGGAGTGGTAGGTTCTGTGGCGATTCTCAGGCTTGTCATCTCGGCCATCTTCGCAGTCGGCTCCGCTATGACGCAGCGGTCATCCATCGACGCCAGCCTCGACGGCTTGGTCTATGGCTTCACCGTGGGTTCGACGTCCTGCCTCTCTTCGGCCGCCTTTTCGATGGCTCTCTGTCCTGCCCTGACCATCGCTGAGTGTCCGTGAACTCCCGAGCCGATGGAGAGGTGTAGAGCGCCATAGGCGGAGCCAATGGCAGGAACCTCGGTCCTCTTGAGTAAGTGCTGGACCGAATCCCCCAACCGTTTATATGCCTGCCGAGCCGGGCTGTTTTTTGGGAGAATCGAAGATGACCCCAAAGGCCTACTACGTGAAGTT
>JASHUU010000080.1 GCA_030039795.1 Nitrososphaerales archaeon
GTATCTTGTCCCAATGACACTCGTAATCGCCTATCTATGGATTCAATACTATGTCTTAGCGAGTCCCTTGGTGTTTGCCGAGTTGTCGCTCCCCGCAACTCTACTCTGCTATGGCGTCATGATTACGCACAACTACAAGAAAGAAGTGGCGTCCCCCAAGAGTGAAACATCGAATTGAATCCCCCTACCTACGAAACAGAACCTCGCGGCCCTGTAGATTATCTTAAATAGACTGAGAGGCTCCGCGGGGAAGGAAACAGGAATGTCCCTCGGAGACATAGGCTTGGTCTTCGCCATGGGGATGGTAGGCGTGGTGTTCACCACCCCAGTGGTCCTGGTCCCGAAGCTCCTCGGGCCGAAGAGGCCCAACCCGGTCAAGAACGCCCCCTTCGAGTGCGGCCAGGTGCCGGTGGGCGCGGGCAAGATGCACTACATGATGCAGTACTATGCATACCTCCTGATGTTCATAGTCTTCGACGTGCTGTCGATGTTCCTCTACGCCTGGGCCGCGGCCTACAAGCCGCTGGCGCTCGGCCTGACGGCCGACTGGGCGGTGACGCTCTTCATGGGGATGCTCTTCATCCCGATGGCTTTCGCCCTGGTGCTGGCAGGGAGGCGCGACCTATGGTGACGGTGGAGAAGTCGGGGACGTTCCAGGTCCTCGTGGGCAAGGTCAACGACATACTCCAGTACGCCGTCGGGGACCCGATGAGGTACCTGGCCAACTGGGGGAGGCTCTACTCTCTGTGGCCTGTGCATCTTGAGACGGCCTGTTGCGTCCCGCCCGACACCGTGCTGCTCGGGGACAACAAGCCCATCTCCGAATACCGGGTCGGCGACGACGTTGCGGGCGCCGGCGGCCGCGTCACGGTCACGCAGACCTTCGCGAGGGAGTTCGAAGGAAACCTGGTCAGGATCAACGGCGGAGGGATGCTTCCCGTCCTCGCCACTCCGGACCATCCAGTCTTCACGATGGGACGCGAGCTCCGGGGCGGGAAGGGAGTGTACTCTGGCGTGGGCACCTGGAAGAAAGCAGGGGACCTGGTCAGCGCTCCGCCGGTTAAGAAGAACGGGCGGTTCCTGTACCCGGACGGAGAGCATGACTGCCTGCTCATCCCGCGGGTCGAGGGCACGGTCGGGGACAGGGCCATCTCGCTGGAGAGCTACGCCAACGAGCGCGGCCTGGACGTCGTCAGGGGCAGGGGGAAGAACCCGCCGCTCCGGTTTCCGCTGACAGCCGACACAGCCTGGCTCCTTGGAGTCTACGTGGCAGAAGGGTGGACGACGGAGAACCACGACGTCTGCTTCTCGTTCGGCCACGGCGAGGAGTCGCTCGTAAGCCGCGTCTCTGAGGTCTCAAAGTCGCTAGGATGCGCGCCGTTCGTGAAGGTCAGACCGACGACCACTGTCGTCAGATTCTCCTCCAGTATACTCGCCCGGGCGCTGCGGGAGTGGTGCGGGCACCTCGCCGAGAACAAGAGGATCCCGGACTTCCTCCTCTTCCACAGGGATCCGGAGCTCCTGAAGGCGTTCGTCGCAGGATATCTGGAGGGCGACGGGAGCGAGACGGCCGACGCGAGGGGCCAGGTCTACGGAAGGGCCACGACGATGTCCAAGGTCCTCGCGCTCCAGCTGCAGCTGGCATACGCGAGGTTCGGCCAGTTCGCGCGTATCTCGGTCCGACACGCGGCCGGCGTCTCAGAGATAATGGGCCGTACGGTCAGGACGAAGGACTCGTACGAGCTGTGGGCGCTGAAGTCAGAGAGGAAGTGCGCCGACTTCCATGTCGGGGAGGACTTCATCGCGGTCCCGATAACGTCGACATCCGAAGTCGGCTACTCGGGCCAGGTCAGCAACCTCGAGACGAGCGACAACACCTACCTAGTGTCGAACGCCGTCGTCCACAACTGCTCAGTCGAGGTAGGGGCGGCAGCAGGCTCGAGGTTCGACTTCGAGAGGTTCGGGACCCTCGAGGCATTCGGCTCCCTCAGGCAGTGCGACCTGCTGATAGTCATGGGCACCGTGACGCGCAAGCTCGCGCCGAGGCTGAAGCTGATCTACGACCAGATGGCCGAGCCGCGGTGGGTGATAGCGATGGGAGCGTGCGCGATAACCGGCGGCCTCTACTTCGACTCTTACAACGTCCTCAGGGGGATAGACGACGTGATCCCGGTGGACGTCTTCGTCCCAGGCTGCCCGCCGAGGGCCGAGGCCCTTCTGCAGGGCATCGTCCTGCTGCAGGAGAAGATACGGAAGCTCCCGACGCTGAGCGGCTCGTGACACTGCGGCCATGAGTCAGGCAGCGACGACACCGCCGGCGGCGCCCGCGAAGCCGGCCCCGCCCCAGGCGAAGCCGGAGCCCGTCCGGGCCGCGGACGTCGCGTCCAAGATAAGGGCCAGGTTCCCCGAGGCGAAGGTCGACTGGATGAAGGAGAGGCGCCTGAAGGTGACGGTCCCACCGGAGAAGATCAAGGACGTCTCGTCATTCGCGAAGGTCGAGCTCGGGTTCGACCACATCAGCACCGTCAGCGGGGTCGACTGGATAGCGAAGAACGAACTGGAAGTGGTGTACTTCGTCGGCTCGACCGCGCCTGGATGGGTCGACTTCGTGCTGGCCATCGCCGAGAGGATCCCGCGCGACAACCCGGTGGCCCAGACGCTCGTCGGGGTGTGGACCGGCGCCGACTACAACGAGAGGGAGACCCATGAGATGCTGGGCATCAACTTCCAGGGGCACCCGAGCCCGGCCCACCTCCTCCTACCCGAGGACTGGAACGACCTGCCGCCGCTCAGGAAGGACTACGTGTCCCCCGGGAGATGAGACCACGGCCCTAGAGTCTGAGTACACCCCGGACGCGGACAGGATAATGGCGGTCTCGCTCGGGCCGCAGCACCCGGGCGCGGGCCATTTCAGGATCAAGCTCTGGCTCGACGGCGACTTCCTCGTGCGCTCCGAGCCCGACGCCGGCTACGTCCACAGGGGGGAGGAGAAGATGGGCGAGTACAGGAACTACATCCAGAACGTGCCGCACCTCGAGCGGCCGGTCATACTCGACTCCTCGAATATCCTGCTCGCGTACTCGCTGGGCGTCGACGAGCTGATGGGCGTGACCGCCCCGCCGAGGGCTCAGTACCTGCGGGTGATAATGAGCGAGGCCAACAGGATCATCTCGCACATGTACTTCCTCGGCATAATGGGGATCTTCGTGGGCCACTCCACGATGATCGAGTGGGCCATGGGGGACAGGGACTTCTGGATCGACTTCGCGGAGAGGATCGGGGGCGCCAGGGTGACCTTCGCATACGTCATCCCGGGCGGCGTGAGGAACGACATCCCGGAGTTCGCGATAGAGAAGGGCCTGAAGACGTGCGACTGGTTCGAGAAGAGGATGGACGAGTACGAGAAGATATTCCTGAAGAACCCGGTCTTCGTGCAGCGCTCGCACGCGGTCGGAGTGCTGTCGAGCAAGGACGCCATCGACCTGGGTAGCACGGGGACCGTGCTGAGGGCCTCGGGCGTGAAGCACGACCTGAGGAGGGACGAGCCTTACTGCGCGTACCCGGAGCTGGAGTTCGACGTCCCGGTGCTCAACGACGGCGACTCGTGGGCGAGGTCGTACATCGCCCTGCTGGAGATGCGCGAGTCGGTCAAGATAATCAGGCAGTGCCTCAAGAAGCTCCCGCCGGGCTCCGTCAGGCTCAAGCTCGGCCCCCAGCCCCGCGTCCCGCCTGGAGAGGTCTACTCCAGGACCGAGGCGGCAAGGGGCGAGATGAGCTATCACATCGTGAGCGACGGCTCGCCGAGGCCGTACAGGCTGAAAATCGGGACGCCGAGCTTCAAGAACCTGAGGGCCCTGCCCCACCTGCTCAGGAACGTGCACGTGGCTGACATACCGGTCATCTATTGGAGTTTAAATTATTGGCCGGTCGAAGCGGACCGATAGTTCAGCCACCAGCAAGAATAGCCCCCCGCCTGGCATAGTAGATTCTCTCCGCTTCCTTCACGTATGCGTTCCGCTCAGCTCTGATTCCTTCCAGTAACGAGTCCCAAGCAGCTTCGAAATCTCCTGCGCGTTCTGCCTCACTTGCTAGATATTGTGCCAACACGATCTCCTTCTTCGCGACCTTCTCCGGATGCCTTATCGGAAGCATCTCTAGCGTTAGTTTGACATCACTTCGCCTCCAGACTCTTAGCTGCCAGACGTCCCCGCCAGGGGAGAGTTCAGTGGCGCCATGTCTGACCAGCCTTGAGTAGATGCCCAGCTCCTCTAAGCCTGAGAACACCCTGAGCAAGAGCTCTTTGTCCGAGTTCGTAATCGAAAGTTCATACCATCCAGTAGAGTTTCTGGTGATAGAACCCTCGGCGTCGAACAACCCGGCTACGTAGTGGGCGAAACTCGCAGGAGCAAGGTCTGAGCTCAAAACGTTGTGGTCGAGCAGGAAGTCGAAACTTCTGTCCAAGTCAAAGGTGAAAGCCCACTCAAATCCTGTCAGTCTGCTCCTCTTCGGACTAGTGTAGAGAGGTCCGTAGCCACCGAAGCATGACTTCAGGAGATCACGCATCGCAGGATGAGTCGAAGCTGTCTTGACACGGATTAGGCGCCCGTGGCTAGCGACGTATAGGTCGCCTTGTGTGAGACCCCTGAGGTACGCTTTGCCATCGGAACCTCCCGCGAATGACACGCGACTGTGCTTAGTCGCTGACTCGATTTGAGCTGAGACCTTGTCCCTGATTTCAGTCCCCTCCTTCCTCAGGTGATTCCAGACGGTTACGGAATCCACCAGACGACCTGCAATCTGCCTCAGCGACTCGCCGGCTTGGTACCTCCGAACCCACTCGGAGGTCATCTCCTCGGTCACCTTCCGAATGTGTTCTGCTCTGTCTCTTCGGCCGATGCCGTTCTTCCTGAGGTGATATAGGATGGTCGACTCTGCCGTCTTGTTACTTGGATAGTTCAGTCCGTATGCCTTGGCAATCTTCGAGGCCGAGAGTTTCTCAACCAGATATAGCCTCTCGAGGTCTTCCTTCTTCGGAGGCCAAGTGAGACCTTCAGGCAACGTTGTGGAATGTCAACAGAGTATTTAACGGCCAATCAGACGTTCTGCCACTGGGAGAATCCGAAACGCGAAGGCGGGGGCTAAAGCTTAACTAAAAATCCTGCGAGACCTCCTTGTGGCGACGGACGACGACATCCTGAAGGAGCTCCAGGAGATTCACAAGCTCCTGACGCCCGCTCCCGCCCCTCCCCCGCCTCCGAAGAAGGGCCTGATAGGGGAGTTCAAGGACTTCCTGACCACCTACAAGGTCCTCGGCCTGGCGGTGGCGTTCATACTGGGCCTCTACCTTGGGATGCTCGTCCAGGCGCTCGTCAAGGACCTGATCCTCCCTACGATCGGGATCCCCCTGGGCCCCATAGTCGGGAACCTCGCCACTTACACCGTCATGTTCGCGCACCAGACGTTCGGAGTGGGGGACTTCCTCAACAACCTGATCACCTTCATCATCGTGGCGTTCGTGATCTTCCTCATCGTTAAGATGGCCAACAGGTACAAGATCGCCTGACACGCCGCTTTGTGAACCAAGTTTCACAACCCCGTCCAACGTTCTTGTCAGCGTCAGTCATGTCCGCCGTCGCCTGACATCGCCCTCGATATCACGATGAGCAGCAAATTCGAAAAGGGATGGAACACGCAGGCCAACAACGAGCCTTTCTCCCAGCAGGTCCGCGACACAGTGCGCGGCCCACAGCCAATGCGACCCCAGATCCAGAAGGCCACGCAGCAGCTCACAGGCGAGATCAACCGCCTCGACCAGGCGATGAACAGGCTGAAGCAGCGCGAGAACTCCATATTCAAGAAGACGGTCACGGCCGTCCAGGCCCACGACCAGGAGTCGAGCAAAGCCTACTCGAACGAGCTCGCAGAGGTGCGCAAGATGCAGAAGATAGTCACGCAGTCCAAGATAGCACTGGAGCAGATCACCACCAGGCTCCAGACGGTCACAGACATAGGCGACTTCGCGGCCACGATCGCGCCCGCGATCGGGGTCATCAGGAACGTCAGGACAACCCTCGGCGAGGCGATGCCGGACGCCCAGGGAGCCCTCGGCGAGATCGGAGCGCAGCTCAGCTCGATCATGTCGGACGTCGGCCAGATAACGGGCACGACGTTCTACCAGGCCGAGAACAGCGAGGAGGCGAACAAGATCCTCTCCGAGGCGGCTGCGATAGCCGAGAAGAGGATGAGCGAGTCGCTCCCGGAAGTCCCCAACACGGCGGGCCAGTCCATCTTCACGAGCGAATAGGCAAACCCAGAGGGCAGCTCGGCGCCGCGCCGGGCGACCCTTTTTCTTTGTGAAAGTCGCAGGCAGCGCTCCATGGGGCGGCCTCGCGTGCTCGAGTCTGCGGTGGAATCCGTGACGGCCTAGATCGGGGGACTCGAAGCGGTCCACAGGAGCTCGATGAACTGCCGGAAGTGGCTGGCCACCGCCTGGCTGTCGATCCAGCCGCAGGCGGAGTGGTCGGGCAGCCCGATCAGGGCGACCTTGCCGTCTACGAGCATGTCGAACGCGATCTGGCTGCCGGTCCTGATCTCGACTCCGGCGGGGAGGAGGCCCAGCGCGCCCTCGTCGGAGATGGCCCTGACCTTGACACCCCTCTCCACTGCGTCGGCGAGGAGCTGCATTATCCCTGCGTCCTCGATCCCCATCGCGGGGGCGATGAGGATTATGCTCTCCTTCGCCTCCCTCAGGAGCTCGTAAATCTTCAGCAGGACCTTCTCGCTCCCTTTGATCGTGTAGACGAGCTCCGCGGTCTGGAGCGCGTCCGCCCTGTAGACCTTCTCGAGCGACGCGAACACGTCCTCCAGCCTGGACGTGACCATGGCCTTCACCGTGCCGGGCCTCTTCGCCCTGTAGGTCACGGGCTTGGCGAGGACCTCCTCGATCCACCCCTTCTCTTCCAGGCCCTCCAGCGCAGGGTAGACGCTCGTGTAGGGGATGCGCGCGTCCTTCGCGACCTTCTTCGGCTCGGAGGGGCCCAGGCTCACCAGCGAGACGTAAGACTTGGCCTCGTAGCTGGAGAGGCCGAAGGCCCTCAGGTCTTCCTCGATGGCGTGGTCGCGCATTCCGTGATGCGGAGTCGAAGCTCTTATATAGCATTTTATTAGTTAAAACGAATAATGGCTCCCACGCCTGACTACGACGTCATAGTCGCGGGCGGGGGGATGGCTGGTCTGATAACCGCGGCCTCCATAGGGCACTACTCCAAGAAGGCGGTCAGGACGCTGGTCATAGACAGGAACAGGGAGGAGGAGCCTGGAAAGAAGACCAACAACGGCTGGACGTGCGGAGACGCGACGAGCAAGAGGTCGCTCGACTATCTGGCCGAGCACGCGGGGATAAGGTACGGCGAGCCGGAGCTGGAGCATCCTGTCAAGGGGGTCTACGTGTACTCGCCCGACAGGAAGAGCAAGGTCCTGTTCGAGGGGGAGGGGTACCTGCTCAACAGGAAGGTCCTGCCGAGGCGCCAGGTGGCGGACGCGAGGAAGGCGGGGGCGGAGCTCATGTTCGGGTCCACGGCCGAGAGGCTGCTGTCGGAGGACGGAAGGATCACCGGCGTGACTGGGAGGAGGGCGGACGGCTCGAGCTTCAGCTTCACAGCGAAGGTGGTCGTCGACGCGACGGGCTCGTCGTCGGTCCTCAGGAGGTTCCTTCCGATACAGTCGAAGATCGAGAAGGAGATCGACCCTGACGACGTGGTGGGCACGGGGCGGTACATCCTCGACTTCACGCCTGCGGCCGACAACACGGAGTACTTCGACCCCGACTACTGCATAATCCACCTGGACCAGTTCATAGCGCCTGCGGGATACGCATGGATCTTCGCGAAGGGGAAGACGAAGGTGAACATAGGGCTCGGTGTCTCGAAGTCCGGCCTGGACAGGAGGAACAAGAAGTTCGGGCTCAGCGACAACCTGCAGAGTCTGATCGACAAGTACCTGAACGACAACCCGGTGATCAAGGACTGGAGCCAGCCCTCGGACGAGGCGAACTCGGGCAACACGAAGGGGAACTGGCAGGTGCCGGTGAGGAGGCACAACGACTGCATGGTGGCGAACGGCTTCGCGCTCGTGGGCGACGCCGCCTGGATGCCGAGGCCGATCGACGCCGGCGGGATCAGCCCTTCGATCTACGGGGGGACGATCCTCGGGAAGGTCGTGGCGGAGGCCCTGGAGGCGGGCGACACGAGCGAGGCGGGCCTGTGGAAGTACAACGTGGAGTACATGGGCACGCATGGATACCCCATGGCCAGCTTCGAGGTCCTCAGGCGCTACCTGCAGACTGTGACCAACGAGCAGATCAACTACGGGATGAAGCACTTCCTCTCCGAGGAGGACGTGGTCGCGATCACCGAGCGCAAGCATCCCGAGTTCAACAGGGCCCGGTTCATGAACCCGGGGATGTGGTTCAGGGTGCTCGGCCAGCTCCAGCTGGCGAGGGGCCTGCGCTACACCGTGAAGAAGAGCGCGGCGCTGGTGGACGTGAACCTCGCGTATCCGTCCTCGCCCGAGGGGTTCGGGGAGTGGAAGACGAGGCTGGCCTCGGAGCTGGCGGAGACAGTGCAGAGGTTCGGCCCGCTGGGCGCGGCTAACTAGAAATATGCCCCATGGCCGGCCAACCGCATTGGCGCCCGATGACCTCGACGCTGAGATAATCGGCTTCGTGCAGGAGGTCGCGCCGTCGGGGGCCTACATCATGGGGTTCGACGACTATGCCGGGAAGCTCTTCATAGCCTCGGAAGCGAACATCCGGGCAGCGCTCAAGAAGGTGCGCGGCTTGCGAGCGAGGGCGAAGACGGACATCCAGAAGAAGGTTCTCGATTCGATGGAGATCGCCCTGCTCTTCGACGAGCCGCAGCCGGTCCTGGACGACATCACGAGCGCGATCTTCGCCCACATGGTCAAGGAGGGCATAGACGACCGGCACATGCTCTCGCTCTTCGACTATGCGAAGAGGGACCTGGAGGCCTGCGCGGAGAGATACTCGAGGAAGGATGTCCCGGTGGCCGTGAAGGCCCTGACGCTCTACAGGCTGGACGGGGTGCTGGAGATACTCGACACGGTCAAGCGCGAGACGAAGAGCGGCGAAGTAAAGAAAGGGTGCGACGACCTGAAGGCGAAGGTCTCCGCCTACGTCAAGCTCTTCGAGCTCGAAGGCTGGGGAAGGGGCGAGTTCCCGAACGCCGAGAGGATCTTCAAGAAGCGCGGCTTCGACCTCGGGAGGTCGAAGTTCTACCCGACCGTCCTGAGGAAGGGGTACGACTACACGGAGTCGCCGGACGAGTTGGAGAGGAAGGCCATGGCCTGGATAGACGAAGAGCTGCCGAGACTCAAGCGCGTCACCCAGAGGCTCGCGAAGCGGTTCGGGTGCGAGGCGACCCCGGAGGAGGTCGAAGCGAAGATCAACGCCAGGATGGTCCTCGACCCGAAGAAGTTGGTCAAGGTGACGCTCGAGATACGCACCGTGATCCAGAGGCTGGTCGACGAGGACGTCAGCGGCATCAACCCGAAGTACAAGACGACGGTCATAGAGACGCCGCCCTACCTCACGGGCGTCATACCCACCGGGGCGGCGCAGTTCTTCGACACCTACACGAAGAAGCCTTTCCAGTACTTCTTCCAGACCACGGACCCGAAGCGCGACCCTGACAAGTCGGTGGCGGCCCTGATCGACCTGCTGGTCCACGAGGAGTACGGCCACTGCGTGCACCACTCGAACAGCGCCACGGGGTTCGCGGGGAAGCTCTCCGCGCTGCAGGTCCTCCCCGGCGCTCCCACCGGTGCGCCGATAAGCGAAGGCCTCTCGTTCAACAGGGAGCTGGAGTTCTTCGAGGTGTCGAAGTCCTTGGAGACGAAGAAGAGGCTGACGGGCGCCGAGAAGGCATACGTCAAGCTGATGGAGAAGTACGGCGGGCTGAAGCAGGTCAACATGGAGATAGAGTTCATGACAAGGCGCTGGAGGATCACCAGGTTCCTCCGCGTCGTCGGAGACGTGTGGGTCAACACAGGGAAGAAGAGCCTGCTCGAGTTCGTGGACTGGGCGCACGAGCGCACCGGCGTGCCGAGGAGCAGCGTGTACTTCCAGCTCTTCCCCGCGCACGAGGGGATCTTCCCCGGATATGCGACGTCCTACGCGGTGGTCGGGCAGGAGATCAGGGCGATGGAGAAGAGGATCAGGGACCCGAGGAAGCGCGTGAAGTTCTCGACGTACCTGTGCAGCATAGGGTTCCCGCCGAGGAGCATCTACCGGAGGATGCTTCAGGACTACGTCGCGAAGCTCTGACCTCTAGAGCACCGTAGGAAGGACTGCCGCCGAGGGTTCCTGACTCGTTTCTGGGACTGCGAACTCGGGCCTAGTCGAAGTCTCCGCCTTCGCCGCCTGGACCTCCTGCGCCTCCGGGCGGGCCGCTCGGCATCTTTGTCTTGCCTGCGGCTATGACGTCGTCGATGCGGAGTATCATCGAGGCCGCCTCGGTGGCAGACCTGATGATCTGTATCTTCACGGACAGCGGCTCGAGGACCTGGCGCTGGTACATGTCCTTGACCTTGCCCTCCGCAGCCTCGACGCCGTACCACTTCCCGTTCTCAGTCGCGTGTTTGGCCCGGAGTTCCACTTGGGCGTCGATCGGGTCCATGCCGGCGTTGAGAGCCAAGGCCAGCGGGATGGACTCCAGCGCCTCCGCGAACTTCTGCGCCGCGAGCTGCTCCCTGCCGCTCAGCTTCTCCGTCCACTTCAGCACCTGGTAGGCCGCTTCAGCCTCTGCTGCCCCGCCGCCTACGACTATCGACGGCCTCTCGATGACGTCCTTCGTCACCATCAGGGCGTCGTGGAGGGACCTCTCGCCCTCGTCGACTATGCGCTGCGTGCCTCCCCTGATGAGGATGGTGACCGCCTTCGGGTTCTTGCACCCTTCCACGAAGACCCACTTGTCCTCCTCCACCTTCCTCTCCTCGACCAGGGCCGCGTTGCCGAGGTCTGACGGCGAAAGGTCTTCGAAGTTGTTCACCACACGGGCTCCTGTGGCCTTGGCCAGCTTGGTCATGTCGCTCTCCTTCACTCTCCGGACGGTGAGTATCCCAGCCTTCGCCAGATAGTGCTGGGCTACGTCGTCAATCCCCTTCTGGCATATCGCGACGTTCGCGCCGACCGACTGCACCTTGTCGACCATCGCCTTCAGCATCTTCGTCTCCTCGTCGAGGAACTTCTTCATCATCGAGGGGTCGTTGATGTTGAGCTTGGCGTCGAACTCGGTCTTCTCGATCTCGAAGGGCGCGCTTACCAGGGCGATCGACGCCTTCTCGATGCGCTTCGGCATGCCCGAGTGGACGACCTCCTTGTCGAGGACTATCCCCTTGATGAGCCTCGTGTCCTTGAGCGAGCCTCCAGGCTTCTTCTCCACCTTCACGTTGTCGATGTCGACCCTGTAGCCTTTGTCGCTCTTCTCCGCCACCGAGAGGACCGCGTCTACCACGAGCCCTCCTAGCTCCTCCGCCTCTCTGGAGACGAGCTTGGTCTGCATGCTCGTCTTTGCGACCTTCAGGAGCGCCGCCTTGTCGGTGGGCTCCACCTTCTCGGCCGCCTCGTCAAGCGCTTCCATCGCCCTCTTGGCGGCCTTTGAGTAGCCGTCGACCACCACGGTAGGGTGTACGTCCTTGTCAAGCAACTCCTCGGCCTTCTCCAAGAGCGCGCCGGCGAGCACGACCGCCGAGGTCGTCCCGTCTCCCACTTCGTTGTCCGTGGTCTTCGAGACCTCGACCAGCATCTTCGCGGCCGGGTGCTGGACGTCTATCTCCTTCAGCATCGTCGCGCCGTCGTTTGTTATCGTCACGTCGCCCAGCGAGTCGACGAGCATCTTGTCCATGCCTCTCGGCCCGATGGACGTCTTGACTACTTCGGCGATCAGCTTCGCCGCCGCTATGTTGTTCCTCTGGGCCTCTCTCCCTCTGCTCTGGTTCGACCCCTCCTTCAGTATCAGGACAGGCTGTCCTGAGGACGTAACCGCCGGTATTGCTGTTGCGGACATATTACAACTAGGCGTATACAACCGCATAGTGTATAAAAATCTTGTGAGGGTGACGCGGCGCTACTTCCGTTTCATGCCCCTAGGCCGGAGCTCCTCCTCTATCGCCTTCGCAAGCCCGATGTCCCACTCGGTCACCCCTCCTTCTGAGTGCGTCTGAATCTCGAGCTTTATCGTGGTGTACCTGATCCAGACGTCAGGATGGTGTTCCTGCTCCTCGGCTATCCTGGCCACGCGGTCGACGAAGCCGATGCCGTCCATGAAGCTGGGAAAGGAGAACGTTTTAGTGATGAACTTGCCCTCGTGCTCCCAGCCCTTCAAGGGCCGGAGCATGCGCTTGATTTCCTCGTCCGCGAGGAGCTTGGGCAACTGTCCGACTCGCGCGGGTCGGTGTGCTATATAGTTCAGTCGGTGGACAACGGCTTTTGACCGTCCGCGTTAACGTGCTGGCTCGGAGAAGAGTGCAGTGTTGGGCTCTGGGAAACTCGTCCGCTCCTCCGCGGAGTCCGTCGCGAGAAGGGCCGAGGAGAAGGCCACGACAGCCGCGGCGCTCGAAGGCGCGGAAGCGGCGCGCAGGCTCAGGGACCTCGCCTCTCCAGGCTCGCCCGGTGGCGCGCTCAAGAAGGTGGGAGTCGCCCTCGTGGTGGCTCCGGACCCGGTCACGACCGTGGCAGGGGCTGCGATGGTCGCGTCGTCCTACGCGCTGCGGAACAGGAAGCCGGCCGGCCTCGACGACCTCGCGGCCGAGACGCGCAGGGTCCTCCGCGACATGAAGTCCTTGAGCCTTTAAGTATCCGAAAAGTCCGTGAACGAAACCCGTTGGACCTCAAGCCTTCGAAGGGACTGAAGGTCAGGGTCGGCGCCGACAGGGAGGCGATATTCGGAGACGAGTCGGTGTCGGTCCAGAAGGCAGTACTCAACGACGGGAACAGGTCGGGTGTGATGACGGGCGCGACGCTGGCAGGCTTCTGCGAAATCGAGATGCAAAGGCTGGACGGGAAGAAGCACTGGTATCCCATCGAGAGCGTCTCCGGCGAGAAGGGAGAGAAGATTGTGGAAGAGGAGATACTGACAGATTCAGAGCTGGAAAGCGGCGAGGACGAAGGGGCGCCGGCCTAGCGTGCCGGGCGTCCGCGCCGAGGAGCTGGTCTTCGTCGTGGACGTTTCTTCATTCACGAAGGAGGGGTTCGAGGGCTCGGTCATGTTCGAAGGGAAGCCGGTCGAGCTAGAGTTCGATTCAGGGAACAAGGGGGTGTTCCTCCTTCCCGGCATGGCTCAGAGAATCCACGTGAGAAAAGGCTCCAAGGTATCCGTCGTCGTCGAGGACGTGGTCGAGTCCAACACCGCGACAGTGGGCGGCGTGGGGAAGGCCCTGAGGATTTCCAACGCAGGGGTGTACTACGCGGTGGGAAGGGGCGGCGGGGCCGTGCTCAGGATCAGGAAGGCCTAGCCGAAGACCGCGTCCTCGTCCATGTCAGGGAGGTCGTACCACCTCGCCTTCTCTCCGATCCTGGCGCGCATCCTCCAGCCGAAGCTCTTAGGCGCGGAGTCCATCATCGCGAGCAGCTTCTCCACCCGCGCGGCTACTACCGCCCCGTCGCCCGAGGCCGGCGAGCCTGATTTGGCCAGCAGGGCCTCGAGGCTCTTCCTGAACGTGGTGTAGACCCCCCAGTCCTTCGCGCAGAGCTCTGCGATCTCGTTCCCCTGGATCTGGCCTCCTCCGTCCGTTACCTCGAAATCGTGGAAGGCGGCGGCGAGGTCCAGGTACTCCTTCTCGCTCTTCTCCACGACCTGCAGCTTCGTCATCACAAGCTGGGTTATGGGAAGCGTGTACGTCCCCGCGAGGATGCTCTCCTTGAAATTGAACCTGTGGCACATGACGAACTCGTCGAGGAAGATGTCGACCCTCCTCCTGTTGCGCATGTCGTAGTAGATCAGCCTCTGGCCCATGTTGAGCTTGTTGAAGATCTCCCGCGGCTTGTACCCCAGGCCCTCCATCACTTCCACCACCCCCTTCGTGTCCTTCCTCCTGCCCATCAGGTCGATGTCCTTGTTCTCGCGGAAGTACTGCGGTCCTCCGGCGCTCGGGCAGAGCTTCTTGAACGCGAGGCCCCCGAGGAGCCTGAGCCGCACGCCGTCCTTCTCCGCCGTGTCTATTATCTGGGTGGCTGCGTCGAGCGCGCTGGCCGGGAGCATCACGACGCTCTCCATGCGACGCGGCAGGGGTTGTTCATCTGATTTAAGTTGTGACCATCCTTGGCGCGTCAATTAGCACGAAGATGCGAATCGGGCCGGGCGCTACTCCTCGTCGGGCCTCTTGCGGACGTGCCTGAGTATCCATCGCGGCTTCTCCCACTGCTCGTCGTAGCCCTCCGAGTTCCTTACTATCACGCACCCGCCGTCGTCGTCTAGCATCTCCACGGCAGGCACCGCGTTCCTCAGTCTGGAGTACTCCTTGTCGGTCATCTCCAGCCCCCGGCCCCCTTCGCCGATGCTCGCGTGCCAGTCGGCGCGGCGCCCGTCGAGCGAAAAGGAGACCGAGACCGCGCCTGCCTCCAGTTCCACGTGCGCGTACCTGAGCCTCTTTGGAAGGCGGTGCTCCAGCAAGAACTTCATGCTGCGCACGGCGCTCGGCGGACTAATTAGCGTTGCCCGACGGTGAGTGTCCTGGGCTACTCGAACTTCGAGTCCCAGGTCCCGGCTTCGACTTCGGCCATGAACTCCCTGGGGTCCTTGCCTTCTATCCTTATGCCCATGCTGACGCAGCTCCCGACGACCTCCTTCACGGCCGCCTTGACCGTCTTGGCGTACGAGCCGGCGATCTTGCTCCTCGCTATGCCCACGACCTTGTCTATCGTAAGGTCGCCGGCGAACTCGGTCTTGGGCTTCGACGCACCCTTTGGAATGCCCGACTCCTTCGCCACCAACGCGGACGTGGTCGGCGTGCCGACCGAGATGGCGAACTGCTTCGTCTCCTGGTCGACCTCCACCTTGACGGGGACGCGCATCCCCCTGAAGTCCGCGGTCTGCTTGTTGATCTCGTTGACGATCCCGAGCACGTTGACGCCCAGAGGGCCGAGGGCGGGGCCCAGAGGAGGACCGGCGCTTGCCTCCCCTCCCGTCACCAGCGCGTTGATGACCTTCTTCTCTCCCACTTCAGGATCACTTCGGGGGCTCCGGCTTCGCGCGTTCGACGACCTTCACGTAGGAGGCGTCGATTGTGATCGGCATGGCGAAGGCTGTGTCTATGAGGACGACCGTGATCTCCTGCTTCTCCTTGTCGAGCCTGGATATCTTGGCCCGCATGGTCTTGAAGGGGCCTGCGACTATCTCGACCGTGTCGCCCTCGTTGAGCTCGGCGACCATCGACTTGGTCACGAGGAACTTCTCAATGTCCGAGTACTGCATCATGCCGGGGATCTTGCTCCTGACGTGCTTGAAACCCTGGATGCTCTCGTCGACCACCTGGCTGTTTGGGGCCTCGAAGAGGACGTACCCCTTCCAGGTGTCCAGGGCGAGCACGGAATAGATAGGCTTGCTCTTCTGGACGGCCCTGGCTGAGACGAAGGTGGCGACTGTCCTTTCCTGCCCGCCGGTCGTCTTCACAGGGAATATGGAACTGGTCCTCTCTTGTTCGCTCAAGGCAGACACTTTCAGAGATGGCCGACCGAGATTGGCCTAATAACCTTGCGCTCGGGGTTCAGCCGAAGAAGATGTTACCGAGGAGCTTGATGACGAATCCTATGGTACCGACCAAGGCTATCCCCAGCCCCACCAGCTTGAGATACAGGGCGAACTCCGACCTGTCACTCTTGTGCGCGAGCCTGAAGATGGCCGCGCAGGACCTCAGAAAGTCTCTGAAACCCATCTCGGGAAACCTGACCGCGTTCTGCTGCGGGCCTTATATGTCTTGGGTAGTGCTCTTAGGTTTCGCCGAGGATTCTGGTGGAGAGTGCACGTTCCGGCAGGTTCACCTTCGAGCCTTGCCCGGGCTCATCCTCAACGCTCTGTAGACGAAGGCGAGCTTGTCGGCTTCTTCCCTGATCCTCGACTCCGGGGTGGTGCCGATGTGGCCCGACTCGGGCTCGACCCTGAGGAGGACGTCGGCGCCTGCGTCCTTGAGCTTGGAGTAGAACTTGAAGGCATGGGAGGGGTGGACCCTGTCGTCCTTCAGCCCTGTGTAGATGAACACGGGAGGGTACCGCTTGCCCCGTTCCACATGGTGATAGGGAGAGTACTTCATCAGGAACTTGGCGTCCCCGGCGTCGTCGGGGTCCCCATACTCAGGGACCCAGGCCCTGCCGACGAGCAGCCTGTGGAAGGCCATCATGTCAAGGACGGGATATCCGATCAGCACGCCCGAGAAGAGGTCCGGCCTCGCGTTCATCGTTGCGCCCATCAGCAGGCCGCCGTTGCTCCTCCCGAAGCCCACGACCTCGACGCCTTCGCGCCTCAGCTTGGCCAGGACCGCGAGGTAGTCTTCGAAGACGTTGAACTTCTTCTCCCTCATCCCAGCCTTGTGCCAGTCTTCGCCGTGCTCCAGGCCTCCTCTGAGGTTAGCGGCGGCGTACGACGCGCCGTCCTCCAGCAGAGGGACGTACGCAGGGTTGAAGGACGGCGGAATCGAGAGCCTGAAGCCGCCGTAGCCGAAGAGCAGGGCCTTCTTCGGAGAGGTCCCGGCCCTGGCAGTCATGAAGTAGTGGATCGGCGTGCCGTCGGCCGACTTGGCGTGGCCCTGCTTGACCGCGTATTTCCCGGGGAGCTCCTGTGACAGGAGCGCCTTGAGGCGCCCGCGGTTCAGCTGGTAGACCCTGAAAGGCAGGGCGAAGGAGCTGAACGTGAAGACCGCCTTGTCGCCGAGAGCGCTGATGACTGGCTCGCCGAAGAGAGCCCCTGGGACGTCGAACCTGATTGTGCGCCCCTTCTTGCCGTCCATGCCGTACATGCGCAGCTCCGAGCACGCGTCGACAAGGTAGTGGCAGAGCAGCTCGTCCCCCACCAGCGCCGCGTCCAGGAGGGGCCACGCGGACTCGCGCACCAGCCTCTCGGCGCGCCCCGACCTGACGGCGAGGACCTCGCCGCAGCTCCTCTCGAAGGAGAGCAGGAGGTGCCTCCCTCCCGAGTAGTCGACGTTGGCCACCACCGCTTCGACGTCGGGGTATATGGGCGACCAGGAGTCTGGCCGACCTACGTCCCCGGCGTAGGGCCTGCTCTTTGAATATCCGTAGAAGGCGTCTAGGAGGGCCTTCGAGGAGTCGTGGGAGGCCGAGATCCCGACGAAGGTGTTGGTCTTGAACCCGCGTCCGAACACGAGCTCGTCCCTCCCTCCCTTGCGGTGGAACACGCGGGAGGTCGGGGGTTCGACTCCGTCGGGTGACCGCTCGCCCCGGTAGGATCGGACGTAGTAGTAGGAGCCGTCCTTCAGCCACAGGAGCTGGCCTATGAACCCGCGGAGCTCGTCGACCTTCTTGCCTGTCTCTACGTCCAGGAGGGACATGGTCCCCTCGTCGCTGCCGCCTATGGAGTGGTGCAGGGCGACCGCCTTCCCGTCTTCTCGGGCCTGGACGCCCTGGATGACGGCGTCCTTGCCCAGCGCGGCGGAGTCGGAGATCGTCTCCCTTTGTCCGTCTCCGCGCAGGAGTTGGACCTTGTACGACTTGTCGTCTGAAAAGAACAGAACCACGCCCTGCTTTGTCAGCTGCACGGACCTCATGATCGGGAGGCTGTAGGCTCGGGTGAGCCTCCTGAACAGGACGTTCGAGAGCGGGCGGACGGACCTCCGCGCGGCCTCGTCCTGCTTCGACGCCCATGCGGCGACCTTCGGGTCGCCTGTGTCCTCCAGCCAGGCATACTCGTCCTTCAAGCGGCGGCCCTGCCTTGGAAGTCGCAGAAAAACCGTCCTCCTACGGGCGAAGAGCCGGCGTGCTCGGTTTATCTCCCGAGTCTGGACGGGAGGCACGATGGCCTACAACGCCGCGCCTCAGGGAGAGCCTGCGACTGTGATAGTCGCCTCGTCCTCCGACCTCGCCTCCCGGACCCTGGCGGAAGCGGTGGTGAGCGAGGGGTTCGAGTCCACGGGCGTGAACCTGTTCGGCGGCCCGGTGTACCAGAAGGGCCCGCTTCTTCTCGCTACGTTCGAGGACACCATAGTGGCTCCTCCTGACCTGGACAAGTTCTTCAATCCCAAGGCGTACGTCTTCCTGTCAAGGCACAGCTCCGAGTCGGGGATAGCCTCCCTCACCGCGCACACGACGGGGAACTTCTCGCGGGAGGCGAGGTTCGGCGGGTCCGGGCGCGAGCTGGGAAGGTCTGACCCTTCGCTGCTCAAGAACTACATGGTGGCCCTGCACAGCAGGCGCGAGAGAGTCGAGGGATACGAGATCACTCTCGAAGCGACGCACCACGGTCCGACCTCGCTCGGGAAGCCGGTGCTCTTCGTGGAGATCGGAGCATCGGAGAAGAACTGGGGCGACAGGGATGCGGCCGGGGTGGTGGCCGAGGCGCTCGTCGAGAGCCTTACTTCGAAGGCCACGTCTGCCGACGTCGCCGTAGGGTTAGGCGGGACCCACTATCCGGAGAAGTTCACCAAGCTTGAGGTCGAAGGGGACCTCGCCTTCTCCTACATCGCGCCGAAGTACGCCCTCGAGCAAGTCGACGAGGCCATGCTCGGGCAGATGATACAGAGGACCACGGCCCCGGTGAGGCGCGCCGCGCTGGACTGGAAGGGGCTGGGGGCCAACAAGGACAAGATGGTCGAGCTCGTGTCGCGGTTCGGGCTCGAGCTGCTCAGAGTCTGAGCCCGGAGAGTTCCTTCGGGCCGAGCATCAGGAAGCAGAGGAGCGCCTTTGTGGTGTGGAGCCTGTTCTCCGCCTCGTCGAAGACGAGCGACCTGGCTCCGTCGATCACGTCGGCGGTCACCTCCTCGCCCCTGTGGGCCGGGAGGCAGTGCATGAAGACGGCGTCACCTTTAGCGGCCGACATCAAGGAGGCGTCCACCTGGTACGCAGGCATGAAGGCCTTCGCACGCCGTTCCCTTTCAGCTTCCAGTCCCATCGAGACGAACGTGTCCGTGATGACGCAGTCGGCGCCCTGGACCGCCTCTCTGGGGTCGGTGGTGGCTTCTACCTTCGTCCCCGTGGTCTTTGACAGCTCCTGCGCCTCTTTGAAGGCTTCCGCGGAGGGCTCGAAGCCCTGAGGCGTGGCGGCCACGAAGTCGATGCCCGTCAGGGCGGCGCCGATGGCCCAGGAGTTGCAGACGTTGTCTCCGTCGCCCACCCACCCCACCCTGAGGCCCTTCAGGCGTCCCTTGTGCTCCTTCAGTGTCAGGAGGTCGGCGAGAATCTGGACAGGGTGATAGAGGTCGCTGAGCGCGTTCACAACCGGGACCGTGGACGAGCCCGAGAGGCGGACGAGGTCCGCGTGGGAGTTCACCCTGGCCGCTATGCAATGGACGTATCTCGAGAGGACTCTGCCCGTGTCCTCGACGGTCTCCCCCCGGCCGAGCTGGAGCTCGCTTGAGCTCAGGCTCACCGGGCTGGCGCCGAGCTCGGTGGCGGCCACCTGGAAGCTCACTCTGGTCCTGGTGCTCGGCTTCTCGAAGATCATGGCGACGCTCTTCCCGCTCAGCGCCCCTGAGCCTGCGCGCGCCCTTCTCCCTTCCTTGAGCCGCTGGGCGGCCGTGAGGATGGAGTCCAGGTCTGAAGGGGTGAGCTCGCCCAGCGTCAGGAGGTCCTTGCCTCTCATCTGCTCCCTCCCGACAGCTTCCCAAGCTGCCTTATCGCCTCCGTGGCGACGTCGATGCTCTTCAGATAGTCCGCGACATCCACGGACTCCCTGTCCGTGTGGCTGGTCGAAGTGTCCCCGGGGCCGTAGGTGACGCACTCGACGCCCCTCTTCTGGGCGAAGGTGTTCATGTCGCCCGTCCCGGTCTTCCTCACCAAGGCAGGCTTCGCCTTCATGCTGAGCAAGATAGCTCTTTGGAACGCCCTGACAAGGGTGGAGGACAGGGGCGCCTCGTAGGCCTCGGTCGGGTCTCCGGCCTTCACTTCGATTTCCGGGCCTTTGGGGGCCTGACTCGCGATCTCCTTGATGTCCCGGAGGGCTTCGGCGACTGGGGTGCCGGGGGGGACCCTCAGGTCGAGGGTGGCTTCGCAGAGAGCCGGGACGACGTTGTGAAACGACCCCGCCTTGACGATGGTGGGCGAGAGAGACAACGACCTGAAGTGGTCTCCGGCGACTGCCTTCGAGGCCTCGAACTCCCTGAGCCTGGCCAGCAGCGAGCAGAACTCGTCGAAGGCGCTGTCGTGCGCCCAGGGCGAGCCCGCGTGCCCACCCTGGGTTCTGACCGTGACCCCGACGCTTACCCTGCCCCTGTAGCCGATCGTTATCCTCCGGGCGCCGCTCGGCTCGCCGAAGACCGCGCAGTCGAAGGCCGACCTGCTGCGGATGAGCTCCTCGACTCCGGCGCCCGCGCCCTCCTCCTCGGTCGCGCCGGCGAACGTGACCCTGACCCCGGCCTCAGACGCCCTTGCTCCCGCCAGCATCAGCGCGCAGAGCGGAGACTTCGCGTCTGACGCCCCTCTGCCGTAGATCGTCCCTCCCTCTCTCCTGACCGGGAGCTCGCCCGGCACGGTGTCCATGTGGCCGCAGAGGAGAAGCCTGACGCCCCCGTCGCCTATCTCCCCCACGGCGTTTCCGGCCTTGTCGATCCTGACCTTCGAGTAGCCCATGCCGCGCATCCGGTCGCAGAGGAACCCGGCGAGCTCCCCCTCTTGGGAGGTCGGGGAGTATATCTTCAGAGCCTCAAGCAGGAGCCGGACCGGTTCGTTCTCGCGCGTCATCTTTTCTGTGCGGCCGCTAGGTAGTCTACGACCAAGCCGGGGATGTCCACTCCGGTCGCAGGCACCGTGTTCTTGAACTCTGTGGTGTTGTTGACCTCGTGGACCATGAGCCCCTCGGAGGTCTCCATCAGGTCGACGCCGACGATCTCGCCGCCGACCGACTCGGCCGCTTTGACGGAGAGCTCGTCGAGCTCCTTGCCCACCTTGCACGCCTCGGCCTTCCCGCCGCGGGCGGTGTTGGTCCGCCAGTCCGTGCCGTCTGAGTTCCTGTATATCGCGGCGACCGTCTCCCCTCCTATGACGAAGGAGCGTATGTCCCGCGGCGGCCGGTCGACGAACTCCTGGAGGTAGTAGACCTGGTACAGCGGGAACATGTGCTCCCTGTCTTCCACCACGGCCTTTGCGGCGTCACCGTCCTTCAGGAGGGCCGAGAGCCTTCCCCAGCTGCCCACGACCGGCTTCAGCACGACCGGATAGCCCATCTCCTCTGCGCTCCTGAGGGCGGAGCCGTCGGACAGCGCCAGGACGGTCCTCGGCGTAGGGACGTTGTGTCTGACCAGCTGGAGGCTGCCGAAGAGCTTGTTGCCGCATGTCCAGGCGCAGGAGAAGGTGTTGACGACCCTGCAGCCGGCCTGCTCGAGCGCCGCGGTCGAGTGGACGTTCCGGAAGTAGCTGACGCACCGCTGGAGCACGATAGTCTCCGTCAATGGAGGGCGGGAGCCGAGCTCCAGCACCAGGTCCTTGGAGTCGACCATCTCCGCCTTGACGCCCCGCTTCTCGGCGGCCGCCGCGATCGCCTTCTCCTCCCAGCGTATGGTGTCATAGAGAAGAGAGAATGAAGGCGTGAGCCTACTCGCCCCAGTCTTCTTCCTCCTGCTCGGCGAGCAGGAGGGTGAAGGCGCCGTCCGAACCTGCGAGGGCCAGCTCGAAGGCGGTCCCGCACTCCTTGCAGGTGACGATCTCGCCCTTGATCGCGTCCTGTGGGACGGGGACAGGGGCGTCGCATTCCAGGCAGTTCGCCGTGGCGCTCACTTGGGCATCCCTCGCACCCGTTTTCATTTAACGGTATTCGGACGAAATCAGCGGATGGTCCGCAGGACCATGGCGGTATTCGTATTGATCACGCCGTCTATGCGCCGGATGTCCTCCACTGTTGCGTTGACAGCGGCGATGTCCGGACCCTGCACGACGACGGCGACGTCGAACTGCCCGGCGGTCTCGTAGACGGCCTCGACGCCTTTGACGCCGCGCATCTTCTCGCTGACCTGCCTGGTGGGGACGGAGGGCCTGACGCTGACCCAGGTTATCGCGCTGCTGAGCTGCCTGTCGTCGACGTCTATGGTGAACCTGCGTATCTTGCCGCTGGCCGTGAGGTTCGAGATCCTGCGCCTGACCGCCGACTCGGAGACGCCGAGCCTCTGGGCCAGCTCTGTGTTCGACGCGCGCGAGTTCTCCCTGAGCAGGGAGAGGATCAGCTCGTCGACCCTACCGGACTCTTCCCGCTTCCTCTTCATTTATCACGCCCTCCAGCACGGAGAGGCCCTTCTGAATCTGGTCGTCGCCGATGACGAGCGCGGGGAGGAACCTGAAAGTGTCGCGGCCTGAGTAGGCGAAGATCGCGCCTCTGTCCTGCGCCGCGAGCAGCATGGAGTGTATGTCTATCCTCGCCTGCATGGCGAGCATCAGCCCGAGGCCGCGGACCTCCCTTACCAGCTTGTGGTCCGAGGCGATGCGCGAGAGGGAGGCCTTCATCGCCTCGCCCTTCTTCTTGGCCTGCGACGGGAGGTCGTTGTCCTTGATGAAGTCGAGCGTAGCCGACGCGGCTGCGCACGCGAGCGGATTCCCTGCGAAGGTGCTGGTGTGCTCGCCTCCCTTGAGGCTGGCGGCGACCTCGCTTCTGGTCAGCGCTGCGCCTACGGGGACGCCTCCTCCGAGGCCCTTGGAGACGGTCATGATGTCCGGGACGACTCCCCAGTGCTCGGAGGCCCACATGCGGCCTGTCCGGCCGAGGCCGGTCTGAATCTCGTCCATGATGAGGAGGGCGCCTTCCCTGTCGCAGATCTCCCTCGCGCGTTTGAAGTAGTCTGCGGGCGGGACTACGATGCCGCTCTCGCCCTGTATGGGCTCCGCGATGACGGCGGCGGTCTCCTTGCTGACGAGGCCCGCGAGCGACTCAGCGTCACCGTAGTCGGCGAAGTCGAATCCATCGAGGAGCGGGAGGAAGGGGTCCCTGTATTTCTTGTTCCAGGTGGCTGAGAGCGACCCGTAGGTCTTGCCATGGAAGCCGCCTTTCATCGAGACTATCCTCTTCCTTCCCGTGTGCCGGCGGGCGAGCTTGAGGGCTGCCTCGACGGTCTCGGTGCCGCTGTTCGTGAGGAGGGCCTTCTCCAGTCCCCGGGGGGCCGCCTTCGCGAGCCTCTCGAAGAGCCCCGCCCTGGCGTCGTTGTAGAACGAGCCGTGGCAGGTGATCAGGGTCGAGGCCTGCGCCGCCACCGCCCCCGCTACGGAGTGGTTCGAGTGGCCCACGAGGGCCACCCCGTAGCCCGTCATGAAGTCCAGGTACTCCTTGCCCGACGCGTCCCACACGACGGACCCCTCCCCCCTCACGAGGGTGAGCGGCATCTTCTGGAACGCCTGCACCCCGAAGGCGCTCTCCAGCTCTTCGTATCTGTTCATCGCTTGCTTATCACCGTGCACGACTCGTGGGCCAGGGCTGCGGCGAGGGGCCGCTCCCGCGTCCCGGAGCAGATTATCGCTTCTGCGACGCCCGCGTTCACCGCTTCGACCGCGGCCATCACCTTTTTCTGCATGCCGAACCCAATCTTTGGGAGCCTAGAAGACGCCTCGGAGGGGGTGAGGCTGGAGACCAGCCTGCCGTCCAGCGAAAGGCCTTCGACGTCCGTCGCGAAGACAATCCTTTCTGCGTGTATCCCCGAAGCCACCGCGGACGCCGCCCTGTCTCCGTCGATGTTCAGGGGCTCGGACTCCTCGCCGACCGCGACCGGGGAGACGACCGGGAGGTAGCCGCCGGCCATGAGGAGGTCGAGGACCGCAGGGTCCACCGAGCTGATCTTGCCTGTGTAGCCGCCGTCGATGGCGACCTTCCTTCCTCGCTCGTCGACTATGACCAGCCTCTCCTTCCGTCTGGCTTGGAGGATGGAGCCGTCGACTCCTGAGAGGGAGACGCCCCTGGCCCCGGCCTTCCTCAGCGCGAGCACGAGGCGCTTGGCCAGAAGGCCGCTCATGACCATCTGATAGATGTCCGCGGTCTCCCTGTCGGTGTACCTGCTCCTGATTCCTTCTGGGGACGTGACGAAGCGCTGTCCCTTGCCGAGCCTCTCGGCGGTCCGCGTGACGACGTCTCCGCCGCCGTGGACGATCACCACCTGGTCAGAGGACGCACGCCCGGCCGCGTCCGCGACGAGCGCGTCCGGCGTCCCCTCCTTCATCAGGCTGCCTCCTATCTTAACGACGATCTTCATGGCCGCTACACCGGATGCAGCGGAGCCATGGTGAGCCCCGTCTTCTCGTCGAGGCCGAGCATGAGGTTCATCGACTGGACGGCGTTGCCCGCGGCTCCCTTGACCAGGTTGTCCGTGGCGGACAGGGCCACGAGCCTGCCTGTCCTCTCCTCTATCTCAAAGCCGACGTCGCAGAAGTTGGAGCCTATGACGAGCTTGGGGTCGGGGAGCCGGAACGGGCCCTGCTTGTCCCTCACCATCCTGACGAAGTAGCTTCCAGAGTACATCGCCCTGTATGCCTTCCAGACGTCGATCGGCTTGGGGGGCGGCGAGACGAAGAGGTGAGACGTGCTCAGGATGCCCCTGACCATGTTCACTGCGTGGGCGGACATGGAGACGGCCACGCGCTCGCCAGACAGGGAGGCCAGGACCTGCTCGATCTCCGCCGAGTGCCTGTGGCCTGCGGGCTTGTAGGGGCGGACGACGTTGAACCTTTCTGAGAAGTGCGTCGACAGAGAGGGCTTGCCTCCGGCTCCGGAGGAGCCGACCTTGGCGTCCACGACGATGTGGTCCCTGTCGACGCCGAGGGACTTGTCCTTGAGGAGAGGGGCGAGGGCGAGGATGGCCGTGATGGCCGTGCACCCTGGCGACGAGACGAGGGAGGCGCCCTTCACCTTGTCTCTGTTTATCTCGGGTATCGAGAGGACGAATTTCTCCAGAAGGTCGGGGCGCGGATGGTCATAGCCGTACCAGACGGGGTACATCCTGCTGTCGCTGAGGCGGAAGTCGGCGCTGAGGTCTATCACCTTCAGCCCTGCGTCTGCCAGCTGGGGTACCGCCTTGACGGACTCGCCGTGGGGGAGGGCGGCGAAGGCCAAGTCTGCGGACCCGGCCAGCCCCCCGCCGTCGAAGGAGGAGAACTTCAGCTCGGTCGTCCCCCTAAGGTTCGGGTGGACCCTGAAGACGTACTCGCCGGCGTGGGTCCTGGACGTGGCGGCGACGAGCTCTGCTTCAGGGTGCTGCAGGAGCAGCCTGAGGAGCTCGCCTCCTATGTACCCCGACGCCCCGAGGACCGCTACCCTGACCATCCTCACCGCCTCGCGCAGGAGGCGACGTAGCGCATGAGCTGCTCGGGGATGCTGGTCGAGACAGCCGACTGGGCCCCCTTGAACTCGATCGTGTTGTTGACCTCGTGGATGACGTATCCTTCCGACGACTCCATGGCGTCGACGCCGAGGATCCCGCCCCCGACGGCCTCGCTGGCCTTGTGGACCATCTCCTTCAGCTCCGAGTCGGGCTTGAACGCCTTCGAGGTCCCTCCCCGGGCGACGTTGGTCCGCCACTCTCCGTCGGGCGCGTACCTGTGGACGCTGGCCACAAGGCGGTCGCCTGCGACTATCACCCTGATGTCCCTTGGAGGCCTCTTGACGTATTCCTGGAGGTAGTACATGTGCTCGAGAGGGTTCGCGAGCTCTTCCTTGTACTCCACAAGGGCCTGCAGCGTCTCCATGTCCCTGACCACCGAGACCATCCGGCCCCAGCTCCCTGAGAACGGCTTCATCACCAGCGGGAAGCCGAGCTGGCCGGCGGCGCTCTCGACGGCCTCCGAGGACATGGCGACCATGGTCCTGGGCGTGGGGATCCCGGCCCTCGACAGGGCGATGGAGGTGGCGAGCTTGTTGCTGCACACCTCGGCGACCGAGAGCCTGTTGACCACCCGGACGCCGGCTCCCTCGATGGCCCTGGTCACCATCAGCGACCTGTAGTGGCTGATGCACCTCTGGAGGACGATGTCGCCCAGCTCGCGGTGCCCCTTCGAGACCTGGAAGACCATCGCCTTGGCGTCGACCAGCGAGGCGTCCAGTCCGGTTGAGGAGGCGGCGTCGGCCAGGGCCTTCTCCTCCCACCTCAGCCTGTCGAAGGTTATGCTTGCCTTCAACTATTCGCCCCAGTCCTCGCCTGCCTCTTCGGCGGGCTTGAGGAGCACGCTCCCGCTGGAGATCTCTGCCACCTCGTACTCTGACGAGCAGTCCTTGCACGAGACTATCTCTCCGACTATCGCGTCCTCAGGGACGGAGATCCCTGCTCCGCATTCGGCGCAGTCTGCATTCAACTCTTGGTTTTCACCTCCCGGGCGAGGCCCGACGAGACTCTCAGCAGCCTCTCCTGCGAGGCCCTGAGCTGCGAGCCGAGCTCGGACAGCCTGGCCCTGTTGGAGGTCAGCTCCCTCCGCCTCTTGGCGGCGTCCGACCTGATGAACGAAGGGTTGGCGCCACCTGAAGTCGCTATCGAAGAGACGAAGCGCAGGGGGTCCAGGACCTGCCTGGAGGTGGCCTCGTCGATGGCGACCCGCTTCCCGTGCTTCGATGAGACTCGGGGCAGCTGCGAGGAGACCGTCTCCGGAAGCGAGACGCCCCCCTCCGCCGAGAGGCGGACAAGCTCGCCCACGATGGCGTGCGCCTGCCGGAAGGACAGGCCCTGGCTCTTCACCAGATGGTTGGCCAGCGCCACGGCAGTCGAGTCGTCGTGAGCCACTGCCTTGGCCATGGAGCCGGTCAGCGGGCGCATCGTCGCGGTGGCCCCGGCGAGGACCTTCAGGGAGCGGGACGCGTCCTCCATCGCCCTCCAAAGGTGGGGAGTGGCTTCCTGGAGGTCGAGGTTGTAAGAGTAGGGCATGGCCTTGAGGACGGCGGCGGCGGCCACGAGGCAGCCCAGCACCGAGCCGGCCTTGGCTCGGACGAGCTCCGAGACGACGGGGTTCTTCTTCTGCGGCATTATGCTGCTCGAGGCCGAGTAGGAGTCGTCGAGCTCGACGAACCCGAACTCCTTTGAGCTCCAGAGTATCTGCTCCTCCGCGAGCCTGCTGGCGTCGAGCATGGCCATCGTCGCGACAGCGGTCGCCTCCACCATGAAGTCTCGTGAGGAGACGGCGTCGATGGAGTTGCGCACGGTCCCGCTGAAGCCGAGGAGCTCCGCGACCGAGTCCCTGTCCACGCCGACGCTAGTGCCCGCCAGCGCCGCGGCGCCCATGGGCGAGAGGTTGACCCTGGAGTAGAGCTGGACGAGGCGGTCTGAATCCCTGCCCAGGGCGTCGAAGTGGGCGAAGAGGTGGTGCGCGAGCGTGACGGGCTGGGCCCGCTGGAGGTGGGTGTACCCGGGCATGAGTGAGCTGCCGTAGCGATGCGCGACCCCGAGCAGGGAGTCCTGGAGCTCGAGGACGGCGCCGAGGAGGTCGAGGACGCGGAGCCTCAGCTCCATCCTTATCGCCGTGGCGACCTGGTCGTTCCTGCTCTTCCCGAAGTTGAGGAAGCCTGCGGTCTCGACGCCCAAGGAGTCCACTGCGTCCTGCTCCAGCTGCTGGTGGAAGTCCTCTGCCTTCGACCCCGGTCTGATATCTGGCGACGCGGACAGGAGGAACTTCATGCATGCAGAGCCGGTCGGCCTCCCGACCTCCCCCGCCCTGACGAGCCCTGCCATGTGGGCCATGTTCACCGCGATGACGTGGCGGGCGATCTCCCGGTCCGACGCCATCGAAGAGATGAACTCCAGGGCGGCGTCACTCTGCTTCTTTAGCCTCGGTCCTCTTATGTCCATCCTGTTGTCTTTCTCCTGAGCCTGTCATTCCCGCTGCCACCCTCGACTGGAGTCCCCACAGCTCGATGAACCCCACCGCGCTCTTCTGGTCGAAGGTCGAGCCCTGGTTGTAGGTGGAGAGGGACACGTCGTAGATCGAGTTGTCGGAGGACCTGCCTACCACGGAGGCGGACCCCTTGTACATCTTGACCTTCACCGTCCCGGAGACCCTGCTCTGCGTCGCCGCGATGAACCTGTCAAGGGCGGTGCGGAGGGGCTCGAGCCACAGCCCCGAGTACACCAGCCATGCCCACTGCCTCTCCACCTGCGCCTTGAAGTCGAGCTCGTGGCGGGTGAGCACGAGCTTCTCGAGGTCCCTGTGGGCGTCGATGATGGCGAGGGCGGCGGGGCACTCGTACACTTCGCGCGACTTGATCCCGACGAGCCTGTCCTCCACGTGGTCTATCCTCCCTACGCCGTGCGAGCCGGCCAGCTCGTTGACATGGCGCACCAGCTCCAGGGGCCGCGTCGGCCTTCCGTCCACCTTCGTCGGCACGCCTTCCTCGAAGCCCAGTTCGACGTATCCCGGTACGTCGGGGGCCTCCTCGGGGGCGACGGTCCACTCGTAGACGTCGGGCGGGGGCTCCGTGTAGGGGTCTTCGAGCGGGCCGCTCTCGATGGAGCGGCCCCAGAGGTTCTGGTCGACGCTGTAAATCGACTTTGACGCCCTGACGGGGATGCCCTCCCTCTGGGCGTAGGCTATCTCCTGGTCCCGCGTCATGTTCCACTCGCGCACCGGAGCGATTACCTCGAGGGACGGGTTCATCGCCCTCACCGTGACGTCCATCCTGACCTGGTCGTTGCCCTTGCCTGTGCAACCGTGGGCGACCGCCGTGGCGCCCTCCTTCTCCGCGACCTCGACCAGCTTCTTCCCGATGAGAGGCCTGCCGAGGGCGGTGCTCAGAGGGTACTTCCCTTCATAGAGGGCGTTGGCAGCCACGGAAGGGAAGACGTAGTCTCTGACGAACTCCTCCTTGGCGTCGATGGTGTAGTGGCTGCGCGCGCCGATGAGCTTCGAGCGCCTCTCGATCTCGTCGAGGTCGTCCCTCTGTCCCAGGTCGAGGGTCACGGTGATCACTTCTGCGTCGTACTTCTCCTGGAGCCACTTGACGCACACTGAAGTGTCTAGACCACCGGAAAACGCGAGAGCTACCGTCCTGCGCAAATTTCTGAACGTCCGCGCCTGGGAAACGCTTTTATAGATTTTGGCCAGAATTCTTGTTTGTTGGCCAGGCGTGACCCGAAATTGGTCAGCGCCGTCTCCGTGACGAGGGCTGTGAGCGACGAGGTGGGGTCCGACTTCTCGGTCCAGGACGCGATCGCCAGGGACTACGTCAACCTGAGCGCGCTCGCGAGGATGCTCGTCCCCAGGGTGGCCCGCAGGACCGGGCAGAAGGCCAAGGACGTCAGCGAACAGGGCGTCGTCACGGCGCTGAAGAGGCTCAGGAGTTCGTATCCCGGGGCCTCGCCCAAGGTGAGCGAGGTCCTCGCCCAGAGCACCGTGAACGTGAGGACGCGGGTTTCGAAGGTCTCTGTGGAGAAGACCAGGAGGACGCTGCAGGCGGTGAGCGGGATGCTCTCCATGCACCAGGAGGACTTCATCCAGGTCTCGGAGTCGTTGTCTTCGATCACTCTGATCTTCGACCAGAAGCTTCACGGGAAGGTGAAGAAGGCGCTCTCGGGTGCGGAGATCCTGGAAGAGGGAGAGGAGTGCGCGGCGATCACGGTGCACAGCCCTCGCGAGATCATCTCAACGCCAGGGTGCATAAGCTCGCTCTACGACCACCTGGCGAGGAGGCACGTCAACGTCGAGGACACGGTCAGCTGCTACACCGACACGATCCTGGTAGTGAGGATGAAGGACGCGAGCTGGGCCTTCGAGACCCTGAACGAGCTCACGCGTGAGGAGCTGGAGAAGACCGATGGCGGCCAGGGCCAGCGGCCCGGCTAGGGCTGCAGCAGGGAGCGCAGGAACTTCTGGGAGTCGAACGGCACCAGGTCGTCATATCCCTGCCCGACTCCCAGGAAGAGGACGGGCTTCCCGGTCGAGTACACGATCGAAAGGGCCGCTCCGCCCCTCACGTCCGCGTCGGCCTTGGTGAGCACGGCGCCGTCGAAGCCGACGTGCTCGTTGAACAGCTCCGCCTGCGAGACCGCGTCGTTGCCGGTGAGGGCGTCGGCCACGAAGAGCCTGAAGTCTGGCCTGACGACCCTCGCTATCTTGGCCATCTCCTCCATCAGGTTCTGGTTGGTCTGCATCCGCCCTGCCGAGTCGATCAGCAGGCAGTCCACGTGGTGGGCCCTGGCGTAGAGGACGCCGTCCCGCCCGACCGCCGCAGGGTCGGCGCCGTAGCCCTGCGATATGACCTTCACGCCCAGCCTGTCCGCGTGCTCTGTGAGCTGCTCGATCGCCCCGGGCCTGTGGGTGTCGCCTGCTGCGCACGCCACGGAGAGCCCCTTCTTCTTCAGGTAGTTCGCGAGCCTGGCGACGGTCGTGGTCTTGCCTGTGCCGTTTATCCCGAGGAAGAGGATGGAGTACGGCTCGCCTGACTTCCGCTTCTCCTTGATGCTCGTGACCAGGTCCACGGTGCCGGCCTTGCTGAAGGCGGCCTCCAGCGCGGAGGCGAGCTGCCTTCCGACCACCTCGGAGGCGTCGGCGGACCTCTCGACTTTGACGCCCTTCAAGCCGCTCTCCACCTCGTGAGCCAGGGCCTCGGCGACCCGCTGCGCGACGTCGCTCTCGACGAGCGACATCTGGAAGTCGAAGAGCGCCTTGTCCAGCTCCTCGTCCCCGAGCTGCCTCTCCTTGACCGCGGCGCTGATGGACTGGAACGCTTGCTTCAGCCTGTCGAACAAGTGCTACTCCTGGCTGAGTAGACTGTTCAGGACCTGCCTGTCGGACTCGAGGCGCTGGGCCAGCTCGTTCCTCTGGCCCACTATCGAGGCCAGGGTCTTCTCGTACTCTCTCGCCCTCTCCTCAAGAATCGCAACGGCCTCCTCCTTCGGCTTCTCGATCACTATCCCCGCGCCCACTCCGAGCATCACCTTGTCGACGGACGGTGGCGGCGACCTCAGAATCGCCCCGCCGCCGATCTGGGTGAGCACCTCCTTCGGGGCGCCCTCTGACAGCCCCTTTATCGACTCCAGGGCCGCCCTGCTCTCGATGAGCGCCCTTTCAAGGAGGGACTGGCGGGACGTGAGCTCGTTGTAGGTGTTCTCCAGCACTCTCGACTCTAGGACCAGGGCGTTGACCTGCTCCTCGGCCGTTGGACGACTGCTCACTGATGAGACACCGCTCTTATTTTCAGACGCTCAGCGCCCGCGTTATAAAGACAAGCTCAGGTCCTGTCGTCTGGCTCCCTGCCACGGCGTTCTTCGAGTTGGCGACCACCCCGGAGGCCACATAGGGGACCCCGCCGTTGACCGAGGTGGGGCACGCCTCTACGCCCAGCATCTGGCCGACGGCCGACACCTCCGCCTCGCCCAGGCCTGGGTACACCGCGGCCCCGGCGTTGGTCGCGACTACGAGGGCGCCTACCTGGTGGAACTCGCCTATCGCGACGCGTTCCACCTCCGTACCGAGGATGTCCCTCACCTGGGAGGCGGCGCGGCCGTCGAGCGCCGGAGAGACGATGGCGCGCCTGTCGTTCGCGGCCACCAGGTTTCCCACCGCCGTGAGCTTCGACTCGAGCTTGGAGACGTTCAGCCCGGTGGCAGCCCTGATCTCGGCCACCTCGCGGTCTTCGGCCAGGCGGGAGAGGAGCACTCCGTTCCCGTTCATGCAGACGAGCGGGCCGAGGAGCCTGGACTCGCCCACCGACGTCGCCACTATCTCGGCGCCCAGGTACTCTGAGAGCCTGTCGCACTTGGTCCCGGCGAGGCCCTTGGGGACCAGCAGGAACCTGTCGTTCCCCCTCATGAAGACGCCTATGTTGGGGCTCCTGTAGACGTCGAACAGGTGGAGTCCCATGGCTAGGGGGGGCTTTCTTGCTCTGGGAGCCTGACGGTGACCACCCCGTCCTCGTCTCGCTCCATCTCGAGCTTCATCCTGCGCGGAGGGTGCTTGATCCCTCTGGCCCAGACGACCTCGTTGACCTCGGCTTCGATCTTCACCTGCGTGGCCTTCATGTGCCTCGTGGCGAACGCCCGGATGACCGTGATGGCCTTCTTGGCCCTGCGGTAGGGAGGCGCCTCGAAGACGACCCCGAGTGGGACGACGTAGGTCCGGGTCAGTTCTTCTGTCTTCTGTTCCGACAAGGTCTCACCTGAGCTTCAGCTTGCGCTGCCTCCAGTTCCTCTGCTGCAGCGTCGACCTCATCTTCCTGTTGGTCTTGACGACCACCCAGGTAGGCGGCGACTTCCTCTGCCTCTCGGCCTTTGTGAGGCGGTTCTTCTTGGACTTGTCCTTGACTCGTGCCAATCCTATAGCCTCCTGATCTTGATCTCCCTCTTCTTCTCCTGGAGGGCCGCGAGCATCTGCTTGACCTGCTCGTCGTCGACCGCGGACTTCAGTCTTCCGGACGAGGCGAGCTGGACGATGTACTCCTCGACGGAGGACGCGAGGTCCGGCCTGACCATGCGCACGTTGGTGAGCCGCTGCCTGGCTTCTGAGGTCAGGGCCATCCTGAGCACTCCTTCGCGCATTGCTCTCCTCTCCGCCTCCTTGTCAGGCTGCTTCTGCGGCTGCTCGGACAAGGCTATGCGTACCTCGCCAGAGACTTGTCGGACTCTGCGATGGAGGAGAAGAGCTGCTTGCTTGTCTTGTCGAGCAGCGCGCGGCCCTTGGGGGTGAGGACCCTCCCCTTCGGGGTCTTCGCCACTAATTCCGCCTGCTCGAGCTGCCTGAGAATCACCCTGACCGACGACCCGCCCGCGTCCCTGTGGTGCTTGGGGTAGTAGTGGAGCGCCTTCGTCCCCCCGTACGCCCGTTTCAGGTCTGAAAGGCCCAGCGGCCCGTGCACATAGAGCTTCCTGAGGAGGGATGCTGCCCTGGTGAACCACCACCCGGCGTCGGCGGGCGGCCTTTCAGCGTGGGAGCCGGTCTTGACGTAGCGGGCCCACTCGGGCTCCTGTACTCCAAGGCCCCGGACCTCCTGTGAGAGGAGGGCGATTAGCCTCGACTGCGGGACGTCGTTGACGCTTACCAATATGCTTCACGAAGCAGAAGCCGAGCGTTCCCCGAGTCTATATAAGGCCTACCCGACGATTTTGCGGTTCACCCGCCCGCACTCCGAGCAGGTGATCCTCACGATGGTCTGCCTGCCGTGGCCCAGCCTTACGCGCGCGTTGACGCCGGGGACGAGCAGGGTCTTGCACCCGCGGCAGGTGAGCCTCCTGAGGGGTGGTTCGAGCCTGACGTTGAACCTCAGCCTGACCTTGCCGGCGAGCTCGGCCTGGGCCTTGGCGAGAGGGAGGTCGGTGTGGGAGAGCTCCACGGCCGAGTCCATGAGCAGCCTGACGAGGGCGGCCGCGTCTTCCTTGGCTTCTCTCCGGGACTTCGTGGCCACGGCGGCGCGGGGAAAGGTCTTAACCCTACCCGCGGGCTTCGACGGGAGATTGCTGAGCCTCGTGCTGGCGGAGTCAGCCCTCGAGCTCGTCCCGGAGGAGATACGCAGGAGCCCGGCGGTGGCCAGCGACTCAAAGAGGAGGGGGGTCCCGGCGGCGGAGATCCTGCTGGACAGGAGCTTCCACCACACAGCGATGCTCAGGCTCAAGGAGGCGGAGAAGCGGGGGAGGCCGGACCTCGTGCACGTCGCGCTGCTCAGCGTGACAGGGTCGCCCCTCTATCAGGAGGGCGGCGTCAGGGTCTTCGTCCACACCTACGAAGACGTCGTGGTGGAGATAGAGGCCAAGACCAGGATCCCGAAGAACTATATCAGGTTCAGGGGACTGATGGAGAAGGCGCTCCGCGAAGAGCCGGAGGGCGGCCTCGTGAAGGTCTACCCCGCCGACATCAGGGAGCTGGTGAGGAAGGTGATCGCCCCCGACCGAGTGGTGGGCCTTTCGGTCCAGGGCCGTCCGACGTCCTACGACGGGGTCGCGAAGGAGTTGGCGTCGGCGAGGAGTCCCTGCGTGGTAGTGGGAGGCTTCCCCCACGGGCACTTCTCGGAGCGGACGCTCGGGCTCCTGGACGGACTGGCGAGGATAGACACGAGGCCCCTGGAGGCGCACGTTGCGGTCGCGAGGCTCGTGTACGAGATGGAGAAGGAGTGGTCGGGCTCACCTGCAAAAGGCAGGGCGTTTCAGGAGAGCGTGAAGGTCGAGTCCCGGCGTTAAATATCAAGGTGGGCGGCGGTAGTGTCGCTTGGCAGGTGAAAGACCGTCTGGGGCCGTCGTCCTATCCTTGATTGGCGGCGTGTTCATCCTTCTGGTAGGTCTGGGCGTGGCCGTAGTGGGAGCCGTCCTCACCTTCTTCATCGGAGGGGTTGGAGGGATCTTTGGTCTTGTCGGAGCGGTGTGGGGGTGCTCATCATCGTCATGGCGGTCCTGCTGAGCATGAACCCTCGGAACCATGTGGCATACGGGGCGTTGATAGTCGTGTTCGCCGTCCTCAGCTGGTTCGGGTCGTTCGGCGGGCTGTTCATCGGGTTCCTCCTGGCCCTAGTCGGTGGGATCCTCGCCATCGTCTGGCAGCCAGCGGTCCGGACGCCCGCATAGTGGACCGGACCTCGCGCGACGCGAGAGTCTGGCGGAATCCAGCCGACCGGTGATGGCAAACAGAATGCTCTTTTAGGCCCGGGACTTGCGAAGCCAAACGCGCGGTTGTCGTCCAGTCTGGTCTAGGACATCAGCCCTCCAAGCTGGTAACCCGGGTTCAAATCCCGGCGA
>JASHUU010000081.1 GCA_030039795.1 Nitrososphaerales archaeon
CGTCGTGAGCGCCTTTTCAGAGGCTTCACCGGCAACGGTGACCAAGGCCGCATCGAAACCGTATTGCGCGAACCGATGCGCGGAACCGAGGACATCTCCAGCGCGTCCATCTACAGCCTCTTCGGCCCCCAGTTTCAGGGCGAGAGCCACACCATCCCCTCCGGAAGCTACGGCAAACACCCGGGCGACGAGTCGCCTGCCTAGTTGAACGGCCAGATGCCCAAGGCCACCGCTAGCGCCAAAGACCATGAGCTTTTCATCCTGTTCCAGTTTGAGAGTGTCTACCAGTCCTCGCAGCGCGGTCGCTCCGTCAATCAGCAGGGCCCCAGCTTGCTCGGTAGTCACGTTCGACGGTCTCGGCCATGCGTGATTTGCGTCCACAGCAGCGTATTCGGCGTAGAACCCCGCCTTCGTCGTCGCGGTCGTTGACCAGATTGTACCGTAGACCACATCGCCGCTTCGAAGACCGCTGACTCGGTCGCCGACGGCCGTAATCTCGCCCGCACCCTCTGAACCGAGGGTCCACGGGAACCTTGCCTGGATTCCGAACATCTTCGCTAGCCTTCCCTCGCGTTCGGCAATGTCCCATGTCCCCACTCCCGCGGAGTCGACCCGGACCACGACCTGGTCAGGAGCAGGTTCCGGCACGGGAATATTTCTGAATGAAAGAACTTCGGGACCACCGAAGCGGTCTATCGCTGTGGCTCTCATCTGCTTGTTGACCTCGTTCATCATTTTGACCGTACAATCCCTTAATATCCTGACTATTTAGGTCTTTACTATTAGTGACTGAACTACATATAGCTAAACCAGCGAGACATCAACTATTTAATGCATTAATCAACTCAGGGGTGCGACATCGCGATGGAGCGAGAATGACAGAGGCGGACCAAGAAGCCTACGGCGCTATACTGGCGACGGCCAAGGTCATTAGGCGCGCTGCTCTGAGAGTGTTCGCCGACGAGGGATTGACGGACCCGCAGTTCCAGGTTCTCATGCTTCTAGTGGAGAAAGGACCCGTTTTGATGAGGAAGCTCAGCGACGAGCTATTCGTGACTCCCGCCAACATAACGGGAATAGTGGATCGCCTGGAGGAGAAGGGGCTGGTCACGAGAACGCCCGGGACCGGAGACAGAAGGGCCACCATCATCGAGATTAGCCCCGCAGGCAAGGCTCTGTTCGAGAGGGTCGCCATAAAGAAGGCCGAAATGCTTCAAAAAACACTCAGGATGTTCACAAAGGATGAGCTGGTGACCCTGCACGGCCTGCTCGAGAAGTTCCAGAGAGAAATGTCTCAGTCGGTCGGCGGCAGCTAAAGCGGTTCCCAACCAATCACTCAAATCCGTCTAACGAAAGCGTAGCGGTCGGAGCTCACAGCGCCCAATCTTCGAATCGAGAGACCTCGGAAGGTATATCGAACGACTGATGCACGAACCTCGCTAGCCGAATGAGCATGACTAATGAGCCCGGAATCAGGACATACCAGGTCACTGTAGGCGACCAGTTCGTGGACCTGACGGTCGAGGAAAGAGGCGAAGGGCGACCATTCCTGCTGCTGCACGGCGGGGCAGGCCCGGCATCGATGGCGAGGTTCGCCGTACTGTTGGCGGACCGCCTGCACGCCCGCGTGTTCGTCCCAACCCATCCGGGCTCAAGACGGTCACGACTCCCGTCCTGGTCATCTCGGGCGACAGTGATTGGATAGTCGACCCCGATTCATCTCGGCACTTGACGAGTGGGTGTCCCGAAGCCTTATGTCTCGCCTAACAGCGATATAGTCGTATTATGCCCATTAGCAGAGTGAACAGGAACTATCAAGTGACAATCCCTAAGGAGGTGAGAACGAAGGCAAGAATCGAAAGGGGAGACTCGGTACTCGTAGAGTATGATGAGGAGGACAAATTGGTCAAGGTGAGGCCTCCGACGAAGGGCCGAAGAACGACATGGAAGCTCGGAGCCAGGATGACCGTTGAGCAGATCGAAGCAGGAATCGAAAGAGGAAAGGGGTCCTGAAGGCCATCATAGACACTAACATCCTTGTCTTTGACACGTTTGAGGACAGCGAGTTCCACAAGGAAGCATCCTCTAGCTTGGACGCACTCGAAGGGTGGGGCTTCCCCAGCATGGTCTTCCACGAGCTAGCATGGTTCTTCAAGAGTCAGCAAATCGCTCTCTCTAAGACGAATTCCGAGATCAAGGAGTACCTTACCAACGAGAAGACAACCTTCGTACCATGTTCCGCTGATGACGTCGTCTTCGCGTCGTCCAGGATGAAGAACCATCGAGAGTACAACGACCTCGTGATTCTCTCCGCGGCGGGCAGGTTGGGGTTTCCTCTCTATTCCTTCGATGGGGGGAGCTGAAAGCCATCGCCAAGCGCCATGGTGTCAGGTCATTCGAAGGCTAGTGAAGTTCGCCCAGCTCACTTTGACTGTGGGCCGGAAGGGATTAACCCTCCTAGGGTTTGGAACGGCCAAGTCTAGACTGCGCGGTCTTGGGTTCAATCCTCGTTATTGCGCGAACCTTGTCGAAGTCGTGGTCGAAGGAAACAATCTCCTTGATCCCGAGCCTCTTCATGGCCGCGACCGATGTGGAGTCGTCAAAGCCGAGTCCGTTGCCTTCCATTTCCTCAGCCGCCAGCAGTCTCCCCTTCACGCCTAGATTGTGGACAAGCAAGCCCTTGTAGAGAGTCAAACTTGCGAAGAACCTCTTGATGTCAGCGGCAGGGCTGTCCCTGTCCTCCATCACGACCGCTACGCTGTCGAGGATGAAGTCCGTCGTGGC
>JASHUU010000082.1 GCA_030039795.1 Nitrososphaerales archaeon
GAGCATGGATACCTTAGGAAGTCGAGTCTAGACTACATCTTGGACGCTGTCAAGGACATCGGGGAGAGATTGCCCTGGAAGAAGAGAATAGTGAAGAAAGCCGCCTTCTTACTCTACAATGTCATCGTCACTCACCCGTTTCTCAATGGCAACAAACGAACGGGATTTGCCCTGGCGGAAGCTTTTCTCCAAGCGAATGGCTACGAGTTGAACGTGGAGGCGAATGATGCTTACCAACTCCTTCTCGACATTGCCGCAGGCAAGATCTCTGAAATCGACGTTGAAGACTGGGTAGCAAGCCATTTATCGGAGTTAAATGGAGAAAGATAGGGAATGGCACAGAAGCTTGGACCAGCGAAACAGATACCGGAGGAAGAGTTCCGGAGTTTGGCGAAGGGTGTACTTTCAAAGAACCGAAAGCTTCTCGAGATGCTGGCGAAAGTATAGCATTCCCGAGCAGAACGCATTTTGAAAAGTGGGCCGGAAGGGATTCGAAGCGTTTTTGGCGCTAAAAATGGGCTCGAAATTGGTGGGCCCTTTACTTTGTTGCACTGAAGGCACGGATCGGAGGGTGAGACTCGCCCTTACTAATGATGAGTTCCCTCGCTAACTCCCACTCGTGCTTCCTCCCCTTCAACGTCGACTTGTCATAGGGAAAGTAGACTGGAGCATATCGCAGCCCCCAATCATGTGTTTCAGACGAAACTCTTCTGAAGCCTGATTCAACGAGCCATCGAGCAATTTCATCGCTCTTTGGAAGTCTAAGTTCCCACTTGAGTTGTGTTCTCAACGAGTAGAACATCTTGTAGGCCCTGCAGGAGTTAGTGTTCAATTCAGATTCGACGATGACTGCCCTGCCATTCGGCTTTAGTACCCTAAACGCTTCCTTGAAGAACGACTGGATCTCAGATCGGGAACGGAAGTTCCTTATTGCGTGTATCGACGAAACCGCGTCAAACGAGTCACCGCGCAGAGGTAGCGAAGAACCATCCGCCCTAATCCCGCGAGTGTTTTCGACGGACAGTAGAGAAGCAGTTTCGCTGAATTCTTCCCACCATCCCTTCCTTCCCAGGCCGTTCATGGGGTCAACGCAAGTAACCGTACTTGCTATCCTCGAACACGCGAAGCTGAAGAACCCTCTTCCGCATCCAACATCCAGTACCTTAGAAGAAGGGCGAATGAGCAACCTGGCAAGTTTGTTTCGCTCTTTTCCAATGTCCGACAGGTCGAAAACATCCCACCATCCAATCCTTCCTTTCCCAATGAGCTCGCCCAGAACCCTCATTCTTCGATTTTCCAGCGCCTTGGTCTGGGGATCAGAGAGGCGTGGATCGTAGATCCCTTGAGGGAAGTCTTCATTCAGATGGAACTGGGATGTTAGGGAGGGCAAGGACTGGCTAGCAAGCAGGTACAAGCCTGTTGTGATTGACAATGCCAAGCGGCGTACCCTACGGATTGCATGATTGAAGCGTTTCCAGTACTCTAGAGGGGCCACCAAGAGCGAGATGATGAACTGAGTCAACGGTTCGAACCCATGTGGATTCGAACTATGGGCCGGAAGGGATTCGAACCCTTGGCCTCCCGATTATCAGTCGGGTGCTCTAGCCAAGCTACCCGCCCCCGTTGGCTCTGAGCTACCGGCCCGACAGCCGCGGCCTCTCGTTAGACTATAATTCCTTTCCACAGGGGAAGAGCATAAGAAGCGACCGAAGCCTGCAGTCTTTGTGGGCCGGTAGTTCAGCGGTATGAACGCCCGCCTTGCACGCGGGAGAGCCTTCTAGGCCCCGAGGTCGGGGGTCCGATTCCCCCCCGGTCCACCAACACAGAGGACCTCTGCCGTTCAACGCTTAAGACGGTTGGGTCAACGCTGGGCTGCCCTGGCCTCGCATCGGGTAACCAGAGAGACGTTCCACTACAAGTGGAACAGGTCCCACGAGCCTGCTGTCACGGTCGATCCGGGAGACACCGTGACCTTCGACATCAATGACGTGATGAGCTGGCAGATTACCCCCAGGTCCGAGTCGTCAGACCTGAACAGCCTGGATGTCGAAAAGCTCTACCCTCTTGCCGGCCCGGTGTATGTCAATGGTGCCGAACCCGGGGACTCCCTGGTGGTTGACATGCTCGAGGTCAGGGTAGACGACTTCGGGTGGACTGCCATCGTACCTGGGCTGGGGCTGCTTGATGAATTCAAGAAGCCGTTTCTGTACAAGTGGGCGCTGAAAGACAAGGACTACGCGCACTTCGAGCGCGGAATCAGGGTGCCGATCAGGCCGTTCTGTGGGGTCCTCGGAGTGGCCCCGGCGAAGGCGGGCTCCTTCGATGTCATGCCGCCCGGACGGCACGGAGGAAACATGGACATCAGGCACACCACCGTCGGAAGCAGGGTCCGGCTCCCCGTGGAGGTCGAGGGCGCGCTGTTCTCGGCCGGAGATGTCCACGCGGCGATGGGAGACGGGGAGATCTGCCTCTGTGCCATCGAGTGCGCCGGGTCCGCGAGGGTGCGGGTGGGGCTGGAGAAGGAAGCAGGGTTGCGCTGGCCGGAGTACGTGACCAAGGGAGAGGCGTCCCCGAGGAGAGGATGGTACGCAACCACCGGGATAGGCGACGACCTGATGGCCGCGGCGAAGGACTCGGCGAGAGGCATGATTGCGCACCTCGTGAAGGACTACCGCCTCTCCAAGGAGGAGGCGTACGTGCTCTGCAGCGTGGCCGCTGACCTGAGGATTCACGAGGTCGTGGACAGGCCCAACTGGGTGGTCGG
>JASHUU010000083.1 GCA_030039795.1 Nitrososphaerales archaeon
CATCACCTGCAGGGGATGCTGACTTCCTGTGGAATTTGGGGGGGCGGAGGAAGCCAGCATCTTCTCTCGACCTGTTCCCCTGCACTTCGGGCACGCTTCGGTTACCTCTACCGACTGCAAAGCGACGTCACCGTAACCGCGTCGTGCTATCATAAAGCTCGCCGAAGTAGATACAATAGGCGCAATGCGTCGCCGGACACTCCGTCGAAAGCACGCTCCAGCCGGGCCCCCCCGCTAATCTTAAATAGGTATATTACTTCTGGTGGTATACTAAAAGGTGACATGCAGTGACAGACAGACCAAAGGACAAGCCCCAGAGACCTGAAGACGGAAACAGCACAGCGCTGGCAATCCCCAGCTTCGGACTCCCAAGCATCTTCGAGGACTTCATGCGGCCCTTCGACGAGTGGATGAGACCGCCCTCTCTAGGCCAGGCCTGGCCCATGTGGGCCGAAGCTGGCGAGCGGGAGCCGGTCATCGACGTCCAGGACCGCGGGGAGTACTTCGTACTCACGGCGGAGTTCCCGGGCTTCGACAAGAAGGACGTCGAGGTCAGGGTCGACGCCAACGGCCTCGAGCTGAAGGCCGCAAGGAAGTCGGAGAAGGAGAGCAAGACGGCCGACGGCTCCAGCAGGCAGAGCTCATACTCGCTCTTCCACAGGTACCTCACGCTGCCCGCGCAAATCCTGTCCGAAAGGGTCGTCGGGACTATGAAGAACGGCGTCCTCGAGCTGAGGCTCCCCAAGAAGGAGCCTGCCAAGGACAAATCCAGGAAGGTGGACCTCAAGTAGGTCCATCTTTTTTTGTTGATCCCATATGAATCAGGAAGACATCGACGAGATACTGCAGGTGATCGAGAACCCTGTGAGGAGGAGGCTGATCAAACTCCTCAGCCAGGAGCCGTGCTACGCGCTGCAGCTGTCGAAGGAGCTGGGGCTGGGCCAGCCGCTGGTCGCGAAGCACTTGGCGGTCATGGAGGCTGCGGGACTGGTCGCGTCCTTGGTCGAGAAGAGCCCTTCGGGCCCCCCGAGGAAGAGATACTCACTGGCGAAGAGCGTGTCCGTGACAATGGATGTAGCGCCCAACCTGTTCATCGAGAGGGCCGTGGCGTTCGTGCCGAACCCCCGGCGCAGGTCCAAGGACGGAGAGGGCCTGAACGGGCGCCTGCAGGAGGCCGTCGCGGCGACAGACGACAGAGAGAAGCTGTCGGGCCTGTCGGAACTGCTCGGCGAGGTGGACAAGAGGATGAGCGAGGTGGAGGCTGAGCGCGTGGAGCTCCTTCAGCTCAGGAACCAGGCGATGGGCGAGGCGGCCAGGGTGGCCGGCAGGCTCGAGGGATTTGACAGGAGGAGGGTGCTCTTCCACATCCTCGACGAGCACGACATGGAGGTAGGGAGGATTTCCGAGTCACTGAACCTCAGGGAGCTTGCCGTCAAGGCCATTCTGGAGGAGCTCGAGAGAGACTATTTCGCCTAGGCGCGAACCGGGCGAAGCGACGGAGATGAGCCCCAATTCTCTTGGCGAAGCAGGGGCTGACGGCGCGGCCGACAGGAAGAGAGCCGTCCTCTATTCCCTGGCACTGACGATCGTCGCGAACGTGGCGGCCGGAGTCCTGACCTTGGCTTTCGTCAACGGGACCACCATCGTCGAGACGAACCCGTACAGCGCCGTGCTCTTGCAGGACATCGGCCCTGCGACCCTCCTCGTCCACGTCCTCGAGATAGCAATCCTCTACCCCCTGGCAGTCTCGATCTCCATGGCCATTTCGTCGCCGATGCCAATTCTGAGGAGGAGCAAGAGGATCTATCTGTTCACGTTTTCTCTTCTCGTGTCCGCGTTGCCAGTCGGCGCCTCGGTGGACCTCCTAAGCGACATCCTAGTGATTTCGCTGAAGACGGACATTCTAGCCGGTCCGCAGAAGATCATCACAGTAGCCTTTCTCTTGGCTGCCGTCTTCGCCATAGCCCAGGTGAAGCGTGGGTGGACCCTCGGTCCTACCCTAGGAACGCCCCATTGAGAAAGCGAAGGCCGACCTAGACCTCTCAGACGATGACAGCGTCCGGGCAAGTCTTGAAGTGTCTGTCTCCCGTCACAACTTTCGCACCGGCAATCCTGGCCGTCGCCAAGATGACAGAGTCGGCCATGCCCCAGTCCTTGACGGTCCTCTTTTGCGAGTGATTCAGCTCGCCGGCAAGGAGTGCTATGGAGCGGTCGACGGGGGCGACCAGCGTTCGTGTGCATATGAATCCAGAGTCCTCCGAGAATGAGGACCACTTCTCCCTGATAGCTCTTCGGCTTGGGAGTGAGCCTCAGTCTGGTCTTACGGCACCCGAATTAATCTTCTTAGCTGTAGAGTAGGCGTCGTATATGTTGTATATCCAGAAGAGTGGGTAGAGTATGAAGCCGATAAGGACTATCACAGTGGCCAAGAACACTATGCCCAAAATCACGAAGACGATTCCCTTCGCAATCTGCCCGTTGTATATTTGGCCTAGCCCGGTGAAAAGGAATGACAAGACTGCTGCTATTCCAGGGTTCTTGTGATCCAACATCTGGGCCTGAGGAGGCTGCTTGATTCTCACGCCGCATTTCGGACATATCTCCGCTGCCGGATCGACAGGTGAACCACAGTGGGGACAGAACGCCTTCGGCGACTCCGCTGTCTGGAGCGCCTTTCCGCAACTCGGACAAAATGATGGCGAGCCGTCATAAGGCTTGCCGCAGTTCGGACAGAATGCCACTGCCTCTGGCAGAATACATGAATGCTATATAACGATGCAATCGATTCTCGGCGAAGACTGACGCTAGACTTGAGCGACTTGATCGCGCTCTACGCACGAACCGCCTGAGCCAGTAGGGGGTCAGCGGGATGTGCCACTCGCTCTCGCGCTAGCGCCGGCTCTTGCAGCGGCGAGGTCAGCGCTGAAGGTCCTTCTTCATCTCTCTTGCCAGCAGCCGCCACATTCCCGAGTCCTCTTCGGTGAGCTGCTCGGCCATCTTTGCAAGCCTCTCGCCGGAAGGGCGCCTCCCGTAGTTTATCTGTAGCCCGATGAACTCGAGCTTGGACCCCTCCCCCTCGGAGACTATCTGATACCAGAACTGAGAGTG
>JASHUU010000013.1 GCA_030039795.1 Nitrososphaerales archaeon
ACGTTCCTCTTCCTGGCCTCCAAGAACCCGCCGAGCCTGTCCATCTGGACGGAGGCCAGCGCGGCGCCGAGCTCGGGCAGCCTGTAGTTGAAGCCCAGGACCCTGCTGTCGTACCCGTGCACCATGCCGTGGTTCCTGATCATGTGCAGCGCGTCCGCGAGCTCGTCGTCGTCGGTCGATATGGCCCCGCCCTCGCCTGACGTGGCCACCTTCGTCGCGTACATGCTGAAGCAGCCGGCCTCCGAGAGCGTCCCCGTCTGTCGGCCCTTGTAGGTCGCTCCCAGCGACTCCGCCGCGTCCTCGACGACCTTGACGCCTTTCGCCGACGCTATCTCCCTTATCTCGTCCATGTCCGCCGGGTATCCGTAGAGGTGGACGGGGACCACGACCTTCGTCCTCTTCGTCACTGCCTTCCTGAACTCCGCGGGGTCCATGTTGTAGTCTGCCTTCGTGTCGACGAAGACCGGCCTCGCCCCGCAGGCGAGGACGACGTTGGCCGTGGCCACGAACGTGAAAGAAGGGACCGCCACCTCGTCTCCCGGCCCCACGCCTAGCGCCACCAGGGCAGAATGGAGCGCCGCGGTCCCCGAGTTGACCGCTATGACGTGCTTCGCGCCGAGGAGCCTCTCCATCTTCTTCTCGAACAGCCGCAGGTACTTCCCGCCCTCGTAGGACGAGTCCACCAGCTTCCCCGTCGAGAGGACGTCCTCGACCGCGCGCCTCTCCTCGTCTCCCAGGATGGGCCTGTTGATAGGTATGAACGCCTGTCTTTCCATCAGCGCACGTCCGGGACCGGGTTTATTTGAAACATCGCCCGCCCGGAGGGCTCTCCGGCGGTCAGGGACAGACCTTCGACATGGAAAGGAGTCCGGCGGCGGTCCAGAGCTGCCCCGCGCTGCCGTGAGGCTCGCCCGTCGACGGGTCGTACCACTCGTAGAACCCCTCCCTGCCGATGGCCCGCTCGTACACCTCCCGCGCCCTCTGGCCCTCTCCCATGGCCGCGAGCGCCTCGGCCACCTTCGCTTCGACGAAGGGCCAGACGGTCGAGTTCTGATAGCTGCCCGGCTTGTTCCTTAGCACCGCCCCGTTCCTCACGAAGGCGTTGACGTCCGCGAGGGAGGCGAGGGCCCTCCGCCTCGCGGCGTCCCGCGCCGGGGACATGTTGAGCACGCCGAACGGAGTCGAAGCCCGCCCGAAGCCCTCCAGCGCCTCCTCGGGCTTCAGGGTCCCGTCGAGGACGGCCAGCGCGTGGCCGAGGCTGTCAAAGTGGAAGTCCCTCCTGAGCTCGCCCCCCTCCCACCAGACGGCGTCGGCCCACGCCCCCCCGCCGGGAGGGGCGAAGTGCAGGCGGGCAGCCTCCCTGACCGCCTCCGCCTTCTCCTTCTCCCCGAGCGACGCGTACATCGTTGCGAGGAGCGCCTGGTTGGCCAGGAGGCACCTGCCCCTGTACCATATCATGGCGTCTCTCCAGTCCATCCCCGGGATCAGGCCGTGCCCGTCCCTCCTCCCTTCGACGAAGCGGACGCACATGCCCAGCTTCTCCTTCGCGGACTCGAGAAACCCCTCGTCGCCGGCGGCCTCGGCGTACACGTGCGCGCCGATGACGAAGAGCATCTCCGTGTCGCACGTCCAGAAGTGGTATCGCTGGTTGAGCGCCCTCCTCAGCCCCGAGGCGACGGCCGTGGGCAGCTGGCCGCTCCTCCTCTGCAGCGCGAGGACGGACTCGAGGTGGGCCCTGACCGAGCCTGCGTGCCCCATCTCCAGTACGGCCCTCTCGGAATAGACCAGGTCCCTCACCCAGAGCTCCGGGTATGAGCGCGTGCTCGCCCTGAATCCGCGCGCCGTCCTGCAGGCGGAGATCACGCCTCTCGCCGCCTGGAGCTTGGCCTCGGCCGCCTCCCTTCCCATCAGGCAGGCGAAGACGGCGGTGGTATATGACAGGGCCGGAAGGGTATTTCTGGAGGCCGCCCGCCGGGCCCGAAGCGTTGAAGCGCTCCCTGCTAGTCTTCGCAGGCGCTGCGGCCGCAGCGGTCGCAGTCAGGGTCCTCCTCGTCCTCTGGCCCGGCGCGCCGGCGACCGACGTCTACTACTACGACGCCCAAGCCGTGTCGGCCATCATCCATGGGATGGACCCCTACGGGCACGTCTACTCCGTGCCCCCTTCCCTCGCGACCCCGGGAGCCGCGGCGGTCTTCGCCTACCTCCCCGGCGTCTTCTCCTTCCTCCTCCCTGCCGGCGCGGTCGCGGACGTCCGGGCCGGCCTAGTGGCCGCGGACCTCGTGGCTGCCGCGGGCCTCTACGCGGTCGGCGGGAGACGTGGGAGGCTCTGCGCCGTGGCCTTCCTCCTCGCTCCCCCCACCGTCCTCTTCTCCACCTGGTTCCCGGACAACTCGCTCCCGGCGGTCGCGTTCCTCTCCGCCGCCGTCGCCCTCGAGGCCAGAGGAAAGAGCGCGGTAGCCCCGCTCTTCTGGGGGCTGTCCGCCGCGTCGTGGCAGCTGGCCTGGCTGCTCTTCCCTCTCTACCTCGTCCGCTCTCTCAGGCTGGGCCGCCTCCGGGACGCGGCTCTGTTCGTCCTGGCGGGCACGGCCGCCCTCCTCCCGTTCCTCCTGTGGGACGCCTCCGCCTTCGTCTATGACACCGTGGTGTTCCAGTTCGGAAGGGCCGCGGTGGGGCTGGTCAGCACGGGCCCATTCGGACTCAGCGTCAACCCCTCGCTCGCAGGAGCGGCCGTCTCCCTGGGGGTGAGCTTGCCCGCCGCGGCGAGGGGCGTGGTCGAGGTCGCGGCGCTGCTCGCCTGCCTGAGGATGGTCAAAGGGACCCTCCCCTCGCTCCTCCTCGCGTCCGCGGTCCTCCTGACGCTCAGCGCCGTCATCCTCCCCGAGGAGGCGTTCTGGTCGTACTTCGAGCTCCCGTCCTTCGCGGCCCTGGCCTGGTTCTCTCTGCGGGGTGCGCCGGAGCGGGCAGGCCCTCCCCCCGTGAGCCCTCCGAACGCTTAAAGGACGAAGACGCGCGCCTGCCAGAGCCGTTGGACGCGAGCACCCGGCGGATGTACAGGATCATAGCCTGGGGGTCCATGGCGGTCATAGTCATCGTAACGCTCTACGGCGTGGGCGAGTCGCTCTTCGGCACGAGGGAGCCCGTGGGGCAATACCTGGTCGACGTCTACTGGCCCTTCCCGCCCTACTTCGCGCAGCCGGTCACCTACTTCAGCGTCGCCTGCGTGGCCCTCTTCTACTCGGGCATGCGCCTCTGGGAGGAGAGGGTCGCCAAGTGGCCCAAGTGGGTCCTCTCGTTCCTCCAGCTGGTCGGGTTCGTGGTGGCCTTCTCTGCCGCCTACGAGGTCATGTACAACTTCATGCTCTGGGGCTCGACCTACACCATCGCGTGCGCGGGGGTGCACGGCACGTGCAACCCGGACGTCCTCGACACCAACTACCCGTACGCGTGGAACCTCCTCTTCGCGACCAGGGCGTTCGCCGCGCTCTTCGTCGTTAGCGGATACTCGGTGTACTACCTCAGGAAGCTGGTCGGCGCAGGCATGATCTAGGCCTGCTTCTCGCCCGTGAGGCCTGCGTAGAAGACGAAGACGTGCGCCGCACCGAACAGGACGAAGGCGGCGGCGGAGATGGCCGCGATGGAGTAGAAGGCGGTCGGCAGGAGAACAGCCGCGGAGTACACCTGGTAGGCCGCGAGCAGGAAGCCGAAGAGGAGCGAGGACATGGTCCACGCCCACGTCAGCCTGTCGCCGGGCCTCGCCATGAGGAGCGCCCCGCTCACCGCGAAGAGCAGTACGGGCCATCCTAGGAAGGCGGAGCCGTCGACGACAGCCACCACCGCCCAGATGACGGCGAGAAGGAAGTACGAGTAGGCAGCCTTCGACCTGATGACGCCTAGGATGTCAGGCAAACGGAGCCGGCGTGATTCGGTGTCGATATAAATTGTGAGCTACCGCGCCAGGCACGCACGAACCGGGGGGAGGCCGGTCCAGGGCCCCGTGCCGCCCTGCACGCGCACGGAAAGCAAGGCCTGGCGAGGCGCGTCCGGAAGCCCCAGCAGCGGCCTGCGGTGGCCGCTTTTCCTCGTTGAGCGGAGCCAGTTAGGCTTATCTGCGTTCCAGCCCAGCGCGCCCCGACTACCTTTGCAGGCCCAGACTGCCGCCGCAGGTCGGGAGCTCGCCGCGAAACTCGCGGGCCTGCTGGCCCCGACCTCCGACACCCCCGAGGTCCTGCTCGCTTCGGCGTCCTACGACGGGGACAGGAAGCTCGCCCTGCTGAAGTTCTACGACCCGAAGGCCGGGCGTTTCTGGATCTGGAGGGACAACACGGGCCACAGGCCGTACTGCTACACCAGGCTCCCGATGGACGAGCTCTCCGAGATCAGGAGCAGGAAGGACGTGGTCGACATCGTGGAAGAGGAGAGGGTGGACCTCCTCAACGACTCGACGGCCAAGGTCAGGAAGATCATCACGACCGACCCTCTGGCTGTGGGAGGAGGGAACGACAGCATCAGAGACAAGATCAAGGCCTGGGAGGCCGACATCAAGTACTACGAGAACTTCACCTACGACCGCGGCCTCCAGATGGGGACGTACTACAGGGTCGCGTCTGGGACGGTCGAGCCCGTGAGGTACGAGGTCCCGGAGGTCGTCGCCAGCTCGCTCGAGGCGATCGCGAGGAAGAACCCCAAGGAGTTCCAGCCGTACCTCGCGGCGTGGGCCGAGCTCCTCGGCGCGCCGCTCTGCGACTTCAGGAGGATAGCGCTGGACATAGAGGTCGCCAACGAGGAAGGGAGGGTGCCCGACCCCGAGAACCCCAGGCAGCAGGTGATAGCGGTGTCATTCTACAACGAGCAGGAGAGGGTGGTCTACCTCCTGAAGAAGGGCAAGGACGTGGACGAGACGCTGGACGCGCCCTTCGCGACAGAGGTCTTCGACAGAGAGGCCGACCTGATCAGGGCGGTGATGTCGAAGATCATGGACTACCCCTTCGTCGTCACCTTCAACGGGGACGACTTCGACCTGAGGTACCTCAAGCACAGGGCTGAGGGGCTCGGGATAGGCGAGGACGAGGACCCCATACAGCTGGAGCGAGTCGCCGCGACGCTCAAGCACGGGGTCCACATCGACCTCTACCAGTTCTTCAAGAACAGGTCGATCCAGGTGTACGCCTTCGGGAACAAGTACACCGAGCACACTCTGAACGGGATAGCGGAAGCGCTACTTGGCGAAAGCAAGGTCGAGTTCGACGGGGAGATCTCAGACCTACCACTGGCGAAGCTAGCCGAGTACTGCCTTCACGACTCCGAGCTCACCTACAAGTTCACAACGATGTCTGGAGGAGTTGTGATGAAGCTGCTGCTTGTCATATCAAGGATAGGGAGAATGCCCATGAACGATGTCTCAAGGCTTGGCGTCTCCAACTGGATCAGAAGCATGCTCTTCTTTGAGCATCGCAAGATCGGCGCAATCATCCCAAGGCAGGACGAGCTCTCGGCGAAGGGCGAAGCAACCTCCCAAGCTGCGATAAAGGGCAAGAAGTACAAAGGCGGCTTGGTAATCGAGCCCAAACAAGGGGCGTTCTTCGACGTATCCGTTCTCGACTTCGCGAGCCTGTATCCCAGCCTCATCAAGGTCAAGAACCTATCCTATGAGACAGTCAACTGCCCTCACGAGGAGTGCAGGGCCAATCGCGTCCCTGACACCGACTCTTGGGTCTGCACGAAGAGGAAGGGGATTGTGAGCCTGGTGACCGGGTCTTTGAGAGACTTGCGGGTGGCTCATTATAAGCCGCTCACAAAGAATAGCGCGTTGACAGCGGACGACCGCGGACTGAACACGGTCGTGACCCAGGGCCTCAAGGTGTTCCTGAACGCGTGTTTCACCGGCGACACATTTGTCGTGACGCTTCGCGGCCCGAAGAACATCAAGGACTTCGTCCCCGGGGACCTGGTCGTCAACGTGAACCCGGAGACGTTAGTGCCTGAGGTCGACAAGGTAGTCGAAGTCCAGGAGTTCGACTTCAACGGCGACCTATACCACTTCAGCAACAACCGGTTCGTGGACCTCATGGTCACTCCGAACCACAAGTTCCTTGTGGAGGACAAGAGAAAGACGTCGGAGAGCGGAGCACTGTTCCGGACCGCAGACGAGATATACGGCCTCACCAACATTAGCATTCCCAGGCTCAGGGGAGCGGCGGTCGACAGGAGGGCTCCTGACAGAGTTTCACTCTTGGAGACCGCAAAGGCGGTCGGAGCAGGCGTGTCCTTTTACCCCAGCAAAGGGACCAGACTCATCAATTGGTTCCGCACGCTGCCCCTCCCGCTGCAACAAAAAATCAGACAGCGCGGCAGTGTCAAGCAGTATTGGAACAGGAGAAAGCAAGAACTGGAGTCTCACTACCTCGTCTCCGCACAATATGTAGACGAGGCCGACGTTGACGCAGCCGAAGCGGCGGGCGGTCGCGCGATGCTCAGCACCTACCGCGGAACGAAAATCCCCGCGCGCTTTGACGCCCTGATGTTCGCGTCGTTTTGCGGGTGGTACGTCTCAGAGGGGTCCCCTTTCTCCACAGCGCCCAGACGCTACAGCAACGGCCACTATAGGGGGAGAGCCGCGGGGGTGTCAATCACCCAGTCATACGGCAAGGGGAACTCGATGGGCATTCCTTACAGGGCAGAAATCAGACAGACCATAGCGGACCTCGGGCTGTCGGGCAGGACCGACTTGAATGACGCCGTGTACTTCAAGGTCTCAAGCTCGGTCCTGTACGCGTGGGTGTTGGCGAACTGCTACGACAGCGAAGCGACAAGGCACAATGCGTCTACGAAGAGGGTGCCTGGCTTCGTCTTTCAGTCAAGACTGACGATGCAGAGCTTCTTCGACTCTGCCTACAAGGGCGACGGAAGCAGGAGGAACAGGAGGTACACGACCAAGAGTCTTGGTCTGGCACACGACATGGTAGTCATTCTGAGCTACCTCGGCGCGAACACGAAGGTCAAATTTGAAGAGGGAGTGTACCGCGTGGTCTACAGGAGGTCGAGCTCGAAGCTTGCCATGGCCGGAAAGGACCGCCATCGCCACGTCGCCAAGGTCAAGCATGAAGGCAAGGTCTACTGCGTAACCACGGAGAGAAACCACACGGTGATAGCCGGGAGGAACGGCAAGTTCGTTCCCGTCGGACAGTCCTACGGGGTCCTCGGCTTCGAGACGTTCGCCTTCTACTGCCTGCCGGTCGCCGAGGCCACGGCGGCGCTGGGAAGGGACGCGATAACCAGGACGATCCAGAAGTGCAAGGCTCTCGGGATTGAGGTTCTTTATAGCGACACGGACAGTTTATTTTTGCGCAATCCGTCCAAGTCGCAGATTTCAGACGTGACGAGCTGGGCAGACGCCGACCTCGGCGTCGAGCTGGACCTCGACAAGGTCTACAGGTACGTCGCATTCAGCAGCAGGAAGAAGAACTACTTCGGCGTGCTTCCGGATGGCACCGTCGACATAAGAGGCCTGACGGGCAAGAAGAGCCAGACCCCCGAGTACCTCAAGGAGACGTTCTACAAGGCCCTGGACATACTGAGGTCGGTCCAGACCCAGGAGGACTTCGACGCGGCGAAGGCGCGGACCAAGGACCTGCTCGCCGCGATGATACGCGACCTCAAGGAGAGGAGAGTCCCCGTCGAGAAGCTCGCGTTCAACGTCATGATGAGCAAGCCCACGGGGAAGTACGACGGGACGACCCCTCAGCACGTCAGGGCCGCCAAGCTCCTCGAGGAGACGGGCAAGGAGACCAAGGCGGGCGAGATAATCGCGTTCGTCAAGACAAAGAGCCCGCCCTACGTGAAGCCTGTGAGCATGGCGAAGGTTGAGGACGTCGACTCCGACAAGTACGTCGAGTACGCCCACTCCATGTTCGACCAGATGCTCGACGCGCTGGACTTCAGCTTCGACGAGCTGATGGGCGGGACGACGCTGGACCTGTTCTGGTCGTCATGAGTTCTACCGGCTGGGGGTTGCGCGCCGAGACAGACACGGGTCAGCCGGGAGGGACCTCGGCAGCTAGCGAGACCGATCCATTGTGCAGGTCCGCCGCGGCCGCGCGGTCAGTCAGGAACCTGCCGACGTCCCGCGCCGCGTAGATGGCGAAGATGGACAGGAACATCATCAGCGACATCTCGAATACGACCGCCTGCCCGAGGGAGAAGTCGAAGGTCGTCGCACTGTAGTACAGGGCCTGCCCAAGCCCGGGCCAGTCGAAGAACGGCTCGATGACCAGGCTCCATGAGGCCCCCGAGATCACGGCCAGTGCGAGCGCCGCGGCGAGGTCCACCTTCTGCCTGCTCAAGAGCCTCGCGAAGAGCAGACCCAGGA
>JASHUU010000084.1 GCA_030039795.1 Nitrososphaerales archaeon
CTAGAGGTCGCGTCCATGGGACTCGACGACGTCGCGCTGGTGGACATAGTTCCTGGCTTGGCCGAGGGAGAGGCCCTCGACATCAGCCATAGGCTCTCCGATGCCGGGGTGGACGTGGAAGTGAGCGGGTCTACCGACTTCGGCGCCCTCAGGGGCGCGAGCCTAGTGATAATCGCGGCGGGTCTGGCTAGGAAGCCAGGGATGACCAGGATGGACCTGCTTGCGAAGAACTCCGGGATCATATCGTCGGTCACGAAGGAGGCGGCCAAGCAGGCGCCTGATTCCGTCCTTCTTATGGTCACCAACCCCATGGACGCGATGACATATGTGGCCCTGAAGGCTTCTGCCTTCCCAAAGTCGAGGGTGGTGGGACAGGGAGGCGTCCTCGACAACTCGAGGTTCAAGTACGTCCTTGCAAGGAAGCTGGGCGTCTCCAGGGCGTCCATAACCTCCCTCGTGATGGGCGAGCACGGAGAGAACATGATTCCCGTTGCTTCGCACACCTATGTCGGCGGCGTGCCGCTGACCGAGCTCCTCTCGGAGGACGAAGTCCAGCAGGCGATAGACGACACGAGGAAGGTCGCGGCAGACGTCATCTCGAAGAAGGGCGCGACGATCTTCGCCCCCGGCAGGTCGGTCGCGAGGATGGCGAAGGCGATAGCGGACGACACCAAGGAGGTGATGGGTGCGTCGGCCTACCTCGAGGGCGAGTACGGGCTGAAGGGCATATGCATCGGCGTCCCCGTCAAGCTGGGCGGCCAAGGCATAGAGAAGATCTACGAGCTCAAGCTCTCCGACAAGGAGCGAGACTGGTTCAACAAGGGAGCGGACACGCTGCGAGAAGCCGTGGCGTCCCTGACGGTCTGAGCCTCAGCCCTCCCTTTTTGATGCCGGCGCCTGGCGCGTTCCTCCGCCACGGAGTCACACCATGGCCGTGTCAAGCCAAGTCGCGGTCTGAAGATGCCACTCAGGGCAATCCCTAAAAACGAACGACTTCGGCGTCGGCTCTCGCTTGCTAGTCATCGCGCTCCTCAAGGGCGTGCCCGCCCGGACCACCCAGGTCGTCGAGGTGGGCGGGGTCCTGAACCGCGAGGCGATGGACCTGGTCCTGAACCCCCACGACGCGAAGGCGATCGAGGCGGCCGACTTCGTCAAGAGGACCGTCGGGGGGAAGGTCGCCGCCCTCACGATGGGGCCCGACATGAAGCTGATCCCGCTGATGAAGCCCCTCTACGCCTCGGAGGTGAGCGGCGTGGACGAGGAATACATCCTCAGTGACAGGAAGATGGCCGGCTCCGACACCCTGGCGACGTCCTACGCCGTCTCGCTCGGGGTGAAGAAGCTCGTGGACATGCACGTGAAGCCGCTCGAGGAGCTGATGGAGATGGTCCGCAGGGCGGGCTACTCCGAGGCCGTGAAGTCACGCGCGTCCGAGCTCTACAGGGCCAACCTGCTCCCCAACAGGGTCTACTCCGAGCTCCCCTCCGTCCACGACAGCATCATCCAGCGCTTCATCGCCTGTGAGATCACCGCAGAGGGCGCGGTCGCCGAGCTGGAGGCGGTAAAGGCCCACGTCAGCAAGTTCATCGTCCTGTCGGGCATAAAGACCACCGACGGCGAGACGGGCAGCGTCGGCCCTCAGGTGGCGGAAGGCGTCTCCGAACTGCTCGGCAGCGTCGTCCCTCATGCTACCTACGTAGACGACCTCTACGTCGACCCTGGCTCGATGTCCATCAGCTCCGAGAGGATGATAGGCTCGCTGAAGCAGAAGATGACCATGCGGCTCCCAGCCCTCGTCACCGTCTCCACAGACTACAGGCCGCGGCTCCCCCTCGCCGCCTCGCTGTACGACGTCCGGGGCAACGGGTACATGGGCAAGGTCCTCGCCGCGGTAAAGTGGACCGCAGACGACCTCGCCGCCGATCCCAAGAGGCTCGGACTCTCGGGGTCGCCGACCATAGTCGGCTCGGGCGTAGACGTCGGGAAGCCCCCAGTCCAGAAGGTCGTCGGCAGCACCTTGGTCTTCGCCAGAGACGTCCCCGCCTCCGACCTCGGGGGCGCGAAGTACGGGCCCTTCTCCAAGGGGGACCTTGCCGCCGGGCTGCCTGAGCCGCTCCTTTCGAAGCTGCAGGCCGACGGTTCTGTCTCGCCCCTGCAGTACGAGATGCTGCCTTCGGAGCTGTTCGGTTGACCGACGAGCCTCAGGGCGTCTGGGCCTATCTCCAGCACAACAAGGAGGGGCTGACGCGCGACTCGCTGGAGGTCCTCGCGGCGGCCAGGAAGGTGGCCGACAAGCTCGGCCACGAGGTGGTCGGAGTGGTGATAGGGTACGGCGTCTCGCCGTCTGCGAAGCAGGCCGTCGAGTACGGCGCAGACAGGGTGGTCTACGTGGACGCGCCGGAGTATGAGGACTACTTCAACCTCAGGTACATCGACGCGATATACGGCGCCGTGGTCGAGGAGAAGCCCTACGCCCTCCTCTTCGCGGCCAACGAGCTCGGGAAGGACCTGGCGGCGAGGATCGCGTACAGGGCGAAGACCGGGCTCGCGACGGACAACGTCCAGCTCGAGGTCGAGGACTACACGAACCCTGCGCTCGGGTCTTTCAAGGACCTGCTCATCCAGATCAGGCCGGACTTCGGCACCAGGCTGGCGAGGATCTACACCCCACGCCACAGGCCCCAGATGGCCACGGTCAGGCCCGGGAACTTCGCCCCGCTCAGTCCCGACAAGAAGAGGAAGGGGAAGCTGGAGAAGCTCGAGCCGGAAGAGAGGGACTACCCCGCGAAGGTCACCGAGGTCGTCGAACTCCCCCCGCCCACGCCCGACCTACCGGGCGCGAAGGTCGTCATAAGCCTCGGGCTGGGCATACTCAAGGACGGCTCGGGCCGCCCGCGCAACCCCAGGGAGGCCTACGACCTCGCCGTGGGGCTCAAGGCCGCGATCGAGTCCAGGTATCACCTGAAGACGGAGCTTGGCGCGACGAGAGCGCTGATATACGCCGAGCTCAAGGAGCTGGAAGGCCTGATATCGAAGCCGAACCAGGTGGGTCAGACGGGCAGCACTGTCAAGCCCTCCGTGTACTTCGCGCTGGGGATAAGCGGGGCCCTGCAGCACAGGGTCGGAATGCAGAACTCGGGAAAGATAGTAGCTGTCAACTCCGACCCCAACGCCCCGATATTCAAGATAGCCCACTACCCCATAGTCGGCGACCTCTACGATGTCGTGCCGAAGCTCATACAGGCGATAGGAGGCCAGCAGGCTGCCTGAGTTCGACGTCGTGGTGGTGGGGGCCGGGCCGGCAGGCTCTGCGGCGGCGCTGACACTGGCGAGGAAGGGGGCCAGCGTGGCGATCCTGGAGAAGGCCAGGGTCCCAGGGGAGCGGAACATGACCGGCGGCGTCCTCTACGGCGACTTCCCCGGCCCGTGGGGGCTGATCAACCTGGTCCCGGACTTCGAGGCAACCGCGCCCCTCGAAAGGCGGATCCTCTCGCACGAGGTCGTCGTCCTGGGAAAGGTGGATGCGGAGAAGAGCACGGCGAAGTACTACAGGCTCTCGAAGACCTCCCTGCCTGCCAGGCTGGGGATGTTCTCCTTGGGTTTCGAGACTGGACACGACTATTCGGTCCTCAGGCGCCCGTTCGACCGCTGGTTCGCCGACCTCGCGGTCCAGGCGGGGGCGATGCTCTGCACAGAGACCACGGTGGAGGGCCTGCTGACCGAGGGAGGTTCGGTCGTCGGCGTGAGGACCGCGGGCGAGGAGATAAGGTCCAAGGTGGTGATAGACGCCTCGGGCGTCACCTCGAAGCTGGTCGAGGAAGCCGGCCTCAGGGGCCGCCTGACGCCCAGGCAGCTGTATCACGGGATAAAGAGGGTGTACGCCCTCGACGGTCCCACCATAGAGAAGAGGTTCCGCTCGCACGCAGGCGAAGGCAGGGCGATGTTCTTCCTCGGCGAGTTCATGCACGGCGTGGGAGGAGGGGCCTTCGTCTACACCAACAAGGCGAGCCTGTCGGTCGGCCTCGTAGTTTCAATGGACTCGCTCATCAGGGCGACGACAGAGCGCTTCGACGAGGTGGGCAAGCTCCTGGACGTCCTGGACGAGTTCGAGGGGCACCCCATGGTCGCGGAGCTTCTCGACGGGGCGAAGCCGGTGGAGTACTCGGCGCACAACGTGCCCAAGGGCTACAAGACCATCCTGAAGCGCCCCTACTCCGACGGCTTCCTGGTGGCAGGCGACGCCCTGGGGGCCTTCGTCAAGATCGGCCCCATGATAGACGGGATGCGCAGGGCGATAACGTCTGGCATGATGGCCGCCAACGCCTACCTCGAAGCGAGGTCGTCAGGGTCGTTCCGCGCCAGGAACCTCTCCAGGTACAAGGACCTCCTCGGGCCGATCTACGAGGACGTCAACAGGTCGGGTCGCGACAGCTTCACGGCGGAGAGCTCCTTCGTCTACCAGACGCTTCCCAAGGTGATCTTTGGGCTCCCGATGTCGAGCACATACAGGTTCAAGCGCAGGGACGCGCCGGCGCAGGCCAAGGACGCCATCCAGAGGACCCAGGCGGGGACCAGCCTGCTCGACTACGACGAGGACGAGTCGTACTCGCACATCAAGGTCGACGCGCCCCTGGGCTCGAAGTCGGTCACGAAGCCGTGGATCCCGACGTGCCCGGTCAACTGCTACACCCTGCTCACCTCCAAGGGCGTCTTCGCCTCGTTCAAGGACCTCTACGAGCGAAACCTGGCGTCCGTCCCCGTCGGCGGCCCTGAGGCGCTGAGGAGGAGGAAGGCCCTCTCGCAGACGGTCGACGACATCGCGGGAGGCCAGCTCAGGTTCGACCACGTGGCCTGCGTAGGGTGCGGCACGTGCGGGGCGATCGGCCCTCCCGAGACGGTGGCCTTCGGCCACGAAAGGGACGGCCATGGCGTGCGGTACGAGTTCGGATAGCCGGCCGCAAAACGTCAAAGCCCGGCCGTCCTGCCCCCCAGCCCTTGCCATCGTACCTTGAGCGGCTGGAGGGGGCCGTCGCCCGGCACCAGGCGTGGAGGACAAGGGAGTGCCTGAACCTCATCCCTTCGGAGAACCGCGGCAGCGACCTCATGAAGTCCGCGTTCCTTACGGACCTCGGCAACAGGTACACGGCGCCGGACCGCTTCTACAGGGGCACGAGGCACGCGGACGAGCTCCTCTCGCTCACGGAGGAGGTGGCCCGGGACGTCTTCAGGGCGAAGTACGCCGACGTCAGGCCGCTCTCAGGCCACGTGGCCAACATGGCGGTCCTCCTCTCGTTGGCGCGGCGGGGGGACGCCGTCCTCTCTGTCTCTCCTGACGACGGGGGGTACCCGGGGATAACCCACCTAGGCCTCGGGGGCCTCCTGGGCCTGCGCAACGCCTACTTCAAGTACGACGACGGGGCGGTCAACATAGACGCCGAGGGGTCGGCGCGGCTGATCGGCTCTGTGCGCCCGAAGGTCACCTTCTTCGGCGCGAGCTACATAGTGTTCCCGCACCCCGTGCGGAGGCTCTCCGGCGTCGAGGGGACGGGCACGCGCGTCTTCGACGGGTCCCACGTCCTCGGGCTGATAGCGGGGGGCGAGTTCCAGGACCCGCTCAGGGAGGGCTGCTCCCTCCTCATAGGCTCGACCCACAAGAGCCTCCCCGGCCCGCAGGGGGGCGTGATCCTGTCGAACGACGCCGAGGCCTTCGAGAGCGTGTCAGGAAAGGTCTTCCCAGGTGTGGTCGACAACGTCCACCTGAACAGGGTCGCGGCGCTCGCAGTGGCCCTGCTGGAGATGAAGAGGTTCGGCCGCCCATACGCGAGGGCCATGGTCGCGAACTCGCAGGCGCTGGCCAAAGCCCTGGCCGCGCAGGGCCTCAAGGTCAGGGGAGCGGCTCACGGATACACCGAGTCCCACCAGGTGCTCTTGGGCTACGACGCGGCCGAGGCCGAGAGGATGGCGGCCCGGCTGGAGGACGCGGACATCATAGTGGA
>JASHUU010000085.1 GCA_030039795.1 Nitrososphaerales archaeon
CAACTTCCGTCTGACTTACAGTAGGCTGACCCAAGGGCGCCTACGGGGAAAGTTCGAAGTGCGTCCTCCCGGCAAGTCGGACTACATTCTATACCTCGAGTGGACAGCGGTAAAAGTCTAGGGTTAGGTAAACCAGGCGACTCTCCGCTCAAGCATAGTACCTGAGAAAATCCCTGAGTTTTGATTAGAGTGGGAATCGACCTGTTCCAGCGTAACAGAGCCCATTCTGCGCTTATTTCAACGGGCCCGGAGGGATTCGAACCCTCGACCCCCAGCTCCGCAGGCGTGCACCCACTAGGATGGTGCCCTGATCCGTGCTAGGCTACGGGCCCAGCCGGCTCGCGGGGAGTTCACTAGTTATCCTTTGAGGGCGGCGCGCGCCGACTCGACTGCCGCGACCAACATCTCGTGGGTGAGCCTTCCCGTGTTGGTGTTCCGCGGGCTCGGGTGATAACTCGCCACAAGGGTGGGGCCGCCGCGGACATTGAAGACGCGGCCGTGCCCGAACGACATGCCCCTCACGGGAACGCCTGCCCGGCGGAGGTGCTCCGTGTACGCCCTGAAGGACAGCGCGCCGAGCGCGAGCACGGCCTTCAGGTTCCTCATGAGCGCAATCTCCTCGTCAAGGTACCCCGAGCAGTTCGCGAACTCCTCAGGCGTCGGCCTGTCACCCGGAGGAGCGCACTTCACCGCGGCGGTCACGTAGCAGTCTTCGTATGTCAGCCCGTCGCCCGCCGACTCCGAGACCGGCTGGCTCGCGAAGCCGCACTCGTGCAGGGCCCTGACGAGGAACCTCCCGGACGAATCTCCCGTGAAGGGCCTGCCTGTCCGGTTGCCCCCTGAGGCCGCGGGTGCTATGCCCAGGACGAGCAGCCTGCCGTCGATGTCCCCGAAACCGGGCACAGGCTTCCTCCAGTACGCCTCCTGCGAGTAGGATGCCCTCACCCGGACGCCCTCCCTGAACGCGACGAGTCTGGGACACATCCTGCACGCCACGACCCTCCGCCTCAGCCGGGTGCCCTCCCGGTCTCCGGGCTCAGCGCTTGGCAGTCGCGTCAAGGAGAGCCTCGCTCACCTTCTCGGGCCCCGCGTCGATGACGTACGGCCCCAGGCGCGGCCCCCTGTCCGACCCCAGGAGGATGGAATAGATCGACGGAAAGAACTCCCCGGGCTTCAGCCCGTTCCGCTTGAGCGCCTCGAACGCCGCGTTCTGTACCAGCGTTGCGTCGCTCAACGTGGGTATCGCGGCGGCGAACTCCTCGACCGCCTGCCTGGCCTTCTCCCCGAGTTCGACCCTGGCCCTCTCGGGCCTGGGCTCCCTCTCCGCCCACTTCACAGCCCAGGATATCCTCCTGGCCAGCGCCGGGGCGGTCTCCTTCACCATCCCGTACGCCACCAGCCTCTTCGAGACGTAGTCCTCCTCCGCGCCCTTGGGCGCCACCGACGCGAGCTGGGCCAGCAGGCGATAGGGGACGTGCTGTCCAGGCGTCTGCGGCGCCTTCAGGAGCATGGCGTACTCGTACAAGCCTCTGAGCCTCGCGTCCTTCATGGCGTTCTGGTCCTTCGCCTTCGAGAAGTAGAACTCCTCGAGGTCGTCGAAGTCTTCCATGTACACCGGCACGTCGGATATCGACACGCTCCTCGCCCCGACGATCCTCTTGAACATCAGCAGGCGGAGCGACTCGGGCGAGGCGTACTCCATCCACTCGGACGGGGTGACCAGGTTCCCGGACGACTTCGAGAGCTTCCTGCCCGACTTGTCCTGGAAGAGCTCGTACTTCACATGGTACGGCGGCGGAGACCTCAGCACCTCCTCCGCCACCCAGTCGTTGATCTTCACCGAGTCGGTCAGCTCCTTGCCGTAGGCCTCGAACCTGATGTCCAAGGCGGCCCACCTGGCCGCGAACTCCACCTTCCACATCAGCTTGCCGTTGCCGTCCGATATCCTCGCGTCGCCTTCGTGCCCGCACCCCTCGACGTGCTTCTCGCCAAGCTTCGTCCCCGAGCACTTGTAATGGACGGTGTCCTTGCCCGGGTCGTACGATAGCGCCTGCGTGGTGTAGATCCTGGAGCACGACCCGCAGACGGGCGTGTAGGGGAGGCTCTCCTCGTACTTCGACTGTCCGACGAGCTCGTTGATCCTCTGCCCTATCTTCTTCGACTGGGAGAGGATCGTCCTGATCTGTTGATTCAGCATCCCCGACCTGTACGCCTCGGCCCCGCTCTGGAATCTGTACTCCAGCCCGAGCTTGTCCAGCGAGTCTCTGAGGAGGAAGCCCACGTGCTCGGCGTATGACCCGTGGCAGCCGAAGGGGTCTGGGATGCGCGACACGGGGTGGGAGATGTAGTCCTTCAGCCATGCGGGGAAGCCTGCGGGGACCTTGCGCAGCCCGTCGAAGTCGTCAGAGTACGCCACGAGCTCGGAGTCGTACCCGGCCGTCTCCAGCGCGAGCTTGATGCCGTAGCTCCGTATCGCGTCGCCCACGCTCCCGATGTGCGGGAGCCCGGAGGCGCCCAGCCCGCTCTCCACCCTGAGCAA
>JASHUU010000014.1 GCA_030039795.1 Nitrososphaerales archaeon
TCGGCTACGAAGACCGACCCTTCGTCGAAGGCCCACACGTTCACCGGGAGGCCCTCGAGCAGCTTGGCGGCCTCGTAGACCCCGGTCAGGAGGCCCCAGTTGTCAGGGTAGGGGACTTCTCTGGCATAGATTTCCATCACTACGCGTGAGTCTATGTGGTTCTCTTGGAGAACGCGCTTCGTGTGGAGGAAGTACGAATCGGTCGTCTCGGCGCTCTTGATCTCCTCCTCGGTCGCCAGCCAGAAGAGCCTGTCCTTCAAGTCGTCCGACCTCAACGATGGGCCCTGGCGAAGGCTTGGCCCGAAAAGGGTTTCCTTCCGCTTAGGGAAGCGGCCGACCAAGTCCTGCGTCGGGCATGGTGGTAGCACTCGCGTTGTCGGGTGCTCGTCTCCTGATGGCGATTAGGACTGCTGAGATGACTGCGACTGCCGCCACGGCTGCCGCGAGGAAGTAGGCCGTGGGGAGCTGCTGCGCCCTTTGGGACGGCGTGGTGGTGGCCGAGGTGGATGCCGTAAGGGTCCCAAGAGTGGTCAGGGAGCTTGTAGGGAGTTCGGTAGTCGTTGTCGACGAGGGGGCGGCCATGATGATGGCTACCGGCGTGCCGAAGAGTAGGCTTGTGAGGAGGGTGAGGGTGACCTGGCATACGAGGCCCGCGGCTAGGGTCACCAGTTGGACGTCGTCCGGCGTGACTGACTGCCAGGAGCCGCCTATGTAGGCCGCGACCTTCACGTCCACCGAGTTGCAGACGGAGGTCGTGATGCTGCTACCGCCCAAGAGCGTCCCCGCCAGTCCGACCAGCAGGTTGACGGCGCCGCTTGGGCTCGTAGTTGACACTTCTACGTCCCCGCAGACGATCACTTGGCCTGAGCTGGAGGCCCCCGAGCAGACGGCATTGTTGTATTGGTAGCTGGTGATGTTCGTGCTCGCGGGCGCGCTGAAGTTCAGGGAGGGCGTCACCGTCAGGTTCGCGACCGGCTGCCCCGAGCCGTTCACGGCCCAGGAGGGGTTGTTGTACGACCAAGAGCTCCCTTGGACGGTCTTGTTGGAGCTCGTCCCAGGGATGGGCGAAGTGTTGTACGTGGTCGTCCTGACCGTCGAGTTCGTGGTAAAAGTAACCCCTGTAGAGCTAATGTAAGTGTAGACGGTGCGACTCGTGCTATTCGCCGTGGTCATTCCGGTCGTTATCGAAGTGTAGTTGGTCGTGATGAAGGTCGTCGTGACGTTGGTCGTCAGAACCGACGTGGTGGAGGACGTCATGTTGATGGACGCACTCGAAGTGTGATTCTCGATCATCGTGACCGTGGCAGTTGTCTTCAGCGTCGTCGAACGGGAAGTCGCCGTGGTCGTCGAGGTCGTGTTCGAAGTGGCGCGGACAATCGTGGAACTTGAAGAGCTTGTATGTGCAGTCGTGGTCGCGGTGAAAGTGGAGTTACCCTGCGCAGGAACGAACCGAACACGCAGGTCTTCTTGCCTTTCCGGATGGTTGGCGAGGACAGAAGCGGATAGCGGAATCGCGGCGAAACAAGCCAACGATATGAGCGCTATGACCAATGCCGACAGTGTCGAAACCCGGAACCTGGTAGGGCTCAAGTCCCTAGAGCCTGCAGTTGTCGACTTCGATAAAAACCGTGAGCGTTTGGAGGACAGATGGAACTCATTCTCGCTACCTTCCTTACCCACTCTGAGTTTGGCTATTAAGGCGAGCCCGGACTTCTCTGCGCCCTTAGCCAACAGGCTGGAGTTAGTTAGAATTGAGAGTCTTGACTCAATCCCATAGCGCTGGAACAGGGCCTAGGATTGGGGCGCATGCTACATAGGTCGGTCCGTGCTACTCTTGACGAAGCTCGCGACAGAATTTGAGAAGTCGAGCCTGAGTGAACTCGGCCTAGACAGGCTAGTTCTTGTAATGATGACCTTCTGGTGGCTACTTGACTTTCATGTTGCGACTGTTTGAACTCGCCGACGCATGTGGGTTCTACTCCCGGCTAGAGTTATTCTTATCGCGTCCTAGGACGAACTTGCTTGACTCGATGCTTGTCGCCAGCCGTGGCGGCGGAAAGAGATTTGTCGGGCCGACCGAACCGTGGGCGCGCAAGTGACCCGGCAGGACATCGAGGCGTATTACAGGCGGCACGACAGTTACAACAGGTATACAGTCGAGAATAGAAGGAGGACCTCTCAGATTCGAGCACTCTTCAGAAGACGAAGGAAGTACTTTGGGAAGAGTATACTCGACCTAGCTTGTGGTGGAGGAATCCTGGGACTCGTAGCACAAGAGGAGGGACTCCGGTACCTTGGGATTGACATCAACAGAGACATGATAAGGTCCGCGGAGCTCCGTGCAATTGGGAAGGGCTCCAAGTGCGCGTTCAGGGTGAGCGACATCAGGAATGCAAAGGTCAAAGGGGCATTTCAGACAGTGGCCCTACTAGGCAACGCGGTCATTCACTTCGTCCCCTCGGACCTTCATAAGATTCTGACTAACATCGAGGAGAATGTCGAGAAGGACACATACTTCTTAGTCGAATATAGGGACGTGGTGAAGATGTTTTTCGCGGGCGAGTGGAGCAAGAAGTACGTTGAAGACAAGGGGAAAGGAAGAGTAGTTAGCCTATCGAAGGGCATCGACACTGAACGCGGAGAGGTGAAGGTCGAGTCTCGGGCGGGAGGGGCGCACAACCTGGACTTCGGTGCAGCCGTCTGGTCTCCCTACATACTGGAGGCTGTGATGAACGGGTCTGGGTGGCTACTCGTCGAGAGGGAGAGGACGTCTCCTCAGGTCTGGCTTGACGTCTACATCCGGTCCTGAGCCCGTAGTGACAGTGCGTGCTCGTTCGAACTGTGGGTGAACCTATCGGGCTAGGTCACGCAAAAGGCGTAGAACCTCGGGGCCGAGAATGCCATCGAGTTCAGGGTAAGTCACGTGAAACGGTCCCGACGCCATCAACCGCTTCAACTCGTCCGGTCCAAAGAAACGGACCTCGGCCACTTCTTCCTTGTCCAAAGGACCTAGAACTCCGCCGAGGATACTGGTCTTTTGTAGCACCAAGTAAGACTTCAGCCGACCTTGATGGGGAGACAAGATTTCTCCAGTATATAGGACGAGAGGCATGATGACCTTCAAGTCCAGTCCGGTCTCTTCTTTTGCTTCTCTGATGCCGGCATCCTCCACCCCCTCGCCTGTCTCGGCATAGCCTCCAGGAATCGTCCATCTTCCTCCATCTCTTTCCTTCACTAAGAGGATTCTCCGGGTGTTCGTGATGAGCGGGGCGACCCCTAGCTCGTGGTCGCCGAACCTTTCGCGCTTCCACTTCATGCTTTCGTCACTGACTTCTACCGGTGGGACGCTGATGGGCGGGGTGGATAGTGCATCGACAGTTTTCTGCAGCCTTCTGGGTAAGCCTTCGGATGGCAATGCGCTGGTGGCTGGACCGTTGTAGTGTTCTGAATTAAATACCCCAGCGCATGTGACGCCTACAGGGCCGGTAGTTCAGCGGTACGAACGCCCGCCTCGCACGCGGGAGAACCTTCAGGGTCCCAAGGTCGGGGGTTCAATTCCCCCCCGGTCCACTATACAACGCGGGGCGTTCACCCTTCGGCAGGCGTAAATACGAACTGGCTCACGAGCGCGAGCATGGGCCTTCCTTCAAGGAAGGGGATAGCGCATCTGGTTGCCGGCGTCATCATTGCGGTGATAGTGATACTGGTGATACTGATCATACTCGTGGTAGTCTGAGGGACGAAGTCCCCCGGCTGCCGGCT
>JASHUU010000086.1 GCA_030039795.1 Nitrososphaerales archaeon
GCCGACCCTATCATGGCGGGTATCAGGTAGCTGACGCTCCCGGTCGTGTCGCCTACGAATGTGACCGAGGCTAGCGGCGTCTTGTAGCCCGCGCTCATGAACGCGGCGAGCCCCACGCAGGCGAAGACCGCGACGTCCTGGTGGAGCAGGAGCGCGAAGAGCGACCCTGTGAGCGAACCGAATACGACCAGGGGGAAGAACACGCCGCCCACGGCCCCCGACCCCAGCGTGAACGCCGTGGCCAGCATCCTCAGCACGAGTATCACAGCCAGGAACTCTAGGGTGTACTCCCCCGCGAGACTCCCTTGGATCAGGTCGTACCCTGGCCCCAGGGTGAACGGGCCCGAGTAGAGGATGTCGACTGCTAGGGCTATCCCTCCCACGGCCGCGCCCCCGATGAGGAGCCGCGTGAGGACCCCGACCCTCACCGTGCTGAGCGACCTTCTCAGGGCGCCGTAGAAGCGAGAGAACCAGACCGCCAGGAGGCCTATGACCAGCCCGAGGCCCGCGGCGAGTATGAGGTCCATCGGGGTGAAGGTCCCGCTTCCGGCGGCGAAGCTGAAGAGAGGGCGCGGCCCCTCCACGCTTACGAACGTCGCGTAGGAAGTCACGCCCGAGATTATCGAAGGGAGGAACGCCTTCTTCGCTATGTCGTCCTTGTACGGGACCTCGATGGCGAAGACGATGCCTGTGAGAGGCGCCTTGAATATCGCCGCAATCCCTGCGGACGCGCCCGCCAGGAGCACGACCCTGAGGTCGTCCCTGACCAGTCCGAGCCTCGACTTCAGCCTCTTCCACACCCAGGACCCGACGACGGCGCCGGAGTTGATGCTGGGGCCCTCGAGCCCGGCCGAGCCGCCAAGCCCTATCGCGAGCGCCGAGCACACGAACTTCACGAAGCCCTCCTTCACGCCCATCGGCCCCTCGTCCTTGTGGTAGTGCTCCAGCACCTCCTCGGTCCCGCTGACCATGGGTCTCGATGCGAAGCGCCACAGGACGAGCCCGGTGACAAGGATCCCCGCGAACGGCAGGAAGAAGGCGAGCAAGGGAGACCTGTCGAAGAGCGAGACCGTCAGCCCCGGCGCGGAGGAGGAAGAGGAGGTCCCTCCCAGGAAGAGGACCATCACTATCTCCTCGAGAACTATGGCAAGGAGGCCGGTAACGAAGCCTATGGGGATGCCTAGGATCAGCCACTTCCTGCTGTAGTCGCGGAAGGGACCCGAGGTGTCCGGGACCAGCCTGGAGAGGAAGCGCCGGTACTTGGAGTCCAACCGAGGGCCCGCACCCGGGCTGCTTTTGAGCCTTGGCGGCGCCGGGTCACGCGCGCAGGACCCACTCTTTCCAGCCGTCCTCTCTCCAGAGGAGGACGCCGGAGTCGATGTTCCTTATCATGTAATACCCCGCGGGGAAGAGGTCGAATCTCGGGATGTCCCGGGGCTCGTCCTCGCCGAGGCCAAGGCGCACGTACAGGTCGGCGAGATTGGAGAACCACGGCATCTTGAAGTGCTTGACCGCGACGTACCCCCAAAGCGGCATCGTCGTGTGGAACTTCCCGGAGTCCACCTCGGTCACGCAGGGCCTCCCCTTGTCATCCTCCTTGATGTCGATCGAGAAGGCGCCGTTCGCCTTCCCTGCCACGGCCATGACGGACCTCTCTCCCGCCCGGTTGACCCTCTCGTCGCTCACCAGCCTCGAGACCGAAGGCGTCCCGGTTATGCCGGATGGGGAGACGTGCTTGAGAGGATACTCCAGTCTCTCCCTGCAGTACGAGGTGACAAGCTTCCCGTCCCTCCAGACGCTGTCCCAGGCTATGTTGCGGCCCGGCAGGTATTCCTGCACGACGAACTCGGAAGCCGGCGTCCCCCTCTTGACCCAGAGGCTGACCCAGTCCCGTGCCTCGGCTGCGGAGCCGCACGCGAGGCTGAGCCTGCCTCCTGCGCCGTGCCTCGCCCTTACCCAGAGAGGCGGCTTCGACTCTTCGAAGGGCCTCGCGATGTCGGAGACGTCCTCCACTACCCACGTCTTCGCCACGCGGACCGACTCCTCCTTCAGGCGCTTCTGCGTCGCGAGCTTGTCCTGGCCGACCACCATCGTCTTCGCGTCAGGGAGGAACACGCGAGCCGTCAGGGCCTTTCTCTCCTCCGAGAGGACTAGGGCCTCGCTAGAGGGCTGGGGGTGGACGAAGTCTATCTTCTCACGCTTCACGATGCCCGCGACCTTCGGCACGAACTCGGGGGCGTCGTGCCTGGGAGTGAGCGTCCTCGAGTGGACGTCCGGGACCTGGAGGTAGTACGTGTTGTGGTCGGCGCCGGCTATGTAGTAGTCCCGGGAGGAGGCGCGCAGGGCCCTGACGAAGTTGACGCCCGCTATGCCTCCTGCCCCTGTCACCAGCACGCGGTTCTTCGTCAACCTTCGAACCTCACCGTCAGCTTCCCTCCGTCGGCCACGGCAGCGCCGGACGCGCCGCCCTTTACCAGCTTTCCCCCCGTCACGGTCGCCTTCCTGTCGGCCTTGGCCCTAAAGTTGACGCAGAGCCCCTTCGGCGCGTCGTCCACGTCGAAGCCGGCGCCCCGTTCGGCCATCCTCAGCGGGGCGGCCCTCGCCCTCCACCAGTTCGCAATCGCGGCTCCGCCTGCCACGAACGCCTTTCGCTTTACCAGCTCGTCGACGAGCTTGGGATAGATCCTCCCGCCCTTCATCCTGACAGACTCCTGGTGCCACAGCAGGGTGAAGAGGCCGTTGACCTTTGAGACGCTCTCGATGAGAGAGCGCGCCTCCTCGAGCCCTTTCTCCTCGTCGAGCTTGAGGTATCCCCAGAGGGTCGTGTCCATGAGCGCCATCGGGAGCTCGAGTATCTTCATCCGTCCCCCTCCCCGCGAAGGGGGATGGAAGGGCGTCGACACCCCTATCCTGAACCCCAGCTTGTCCCTGTTTCCGACGCTCGTGTCGTAGGCGAAGCCCGCTTCCTCGGCTATCTCCCACGTCTTCCCGTAGTCGAACCTCAGGTAGTGTTCTCTCAGCCCTTCCGGGACGACGCCCGTCCCAGCCTTCAGCTTCTCGACGGCGGCCCTCATCGCGTCGAGGGAGTCGTGGGTGCCAAAGTCGCCGTGCAGCCCCACCTCCCAGCCGCCCCTGAGGAGCCTCCCGACCTCGGCGGAGACGGAGGCCAGGTCATATCCTGAGGAGAGCAGGTAGAAGCTCGACCTGACGTTCCGCGCGCTCTCCATCGAAGCAACGTAGTCGATGTTGTCGTAGAGCGACCTCGCTCCCGCCATGGCGAGAAGGAGGTCGGAAGCCGCAAACCTGGTCCTGCGCTCGAGGACCTGGGAGATCGGCCTCGATATCGTGTCGACATCATGGGTCAGGCAGGCCGCGAACGGGGCGCCCCCCGGCCACTTCGCCTTACTGGCGAACAGCCCCGTCGACTCCAGAGCCTCGGCCTCGAGCTTGTCCCGGAAGGCGTTGACCAGTCCGTCGACAGCAGGGGCGGCGGATACGGCGGCCTCGTCGCCCGCGACCGAGCTCAGGACGGCGTTCCGCAGGGGGACTGGCACCTGAGAGGGGCTCAGCATCCCAGCAGGCAGGCCCAGCGCCTCCTCGACGAAGCCTGAGGCGTAGGGCTCGTCCGCGCTCACGCCGCCGCCACCCCTGCCTGAAGGGCTCGCTCCGTGAGACCTGGGCGTTCGGTCGCCCTGCAAGCGACATGCAAACGCAGCCCGTCGCGCATCACCCGGTTGCCCTCCCGGTTGGATACTTGAACGCGTCCTCGCGAAGGAAGCCCGGAGGGCTGGGACTCCATACTCTATATCTCTCTAGAGTTGTTAGAGGCAGTATTGAAATACGAATTTCCACCGAGCATGTGGAGGATGGGCACCGGGGCGGGGAAGGGCTCCGCTTTCAGCGTCAGACTGAGCGTGATAGCGATTACTGCCGTGCTGTACGCGGTCGGCAAGTGGATAACCGGCTACATACAGACACCGTGGGGAGTCGGCGAGCTTCTGGTCGGCATCTTCCTCCCTGCCCTGATGGCGGTGGTGTGCGAGACCGTTCCCGTGGCGATCGGGGCTGGGTTGGGGACGTTCATCGGCGACTTCGGTGTGCCGAGCACCAGCCCGGCGTTGAGCCTGGTTGCGGGTGTCCCGGCGAACTTCTTCGCTTTCCTGCTCTTCGGGTGGTTCGTGAAGAAGTACAAGTCGTGGCCCTCCTTCGTGGCCGCTACCGTGGCCTTCGTGACCTTCGGTAACCTCGTCGCAGCTACCTTGGTATACTTCTTCGCGTTCCGCCTCATCGGGGTCCACCTGGCTTCGTCCGCCATCCTCGGCCTTACAGTCTTCTGGAACACGACCTCAATACCTGCGATAATAATCGCCGTCCCCATCCTAATCAGGGCGATCAGCCCGCTCTACGGCAGGTCCAGGATCCTCCAGTACAGACCGGAGTGGTCCTCGACGCTGGTCTTCAGGCAGACGGTGCTGGCGCTGGTATGCGCGATGGCGTTCGTCGCGTTCGGCGCGGCCATCTTCTTCCTCGCGCCCAGCTCCGGCGTCGTGAGCGAGCCTGGCGTCTTCTACTTCGTTCTGGCGGCCGTCCTGGTAGTCGTCTTCGGGCCCATCGCGAACCTGCTCGCTGGTCCGAGGGGCATGGCGAAGACTGCTGCGACCTGACTCGGCCTCGGCGTTCGCACCGGCGGCAGTTACGAACTTCTTCGCCGTCGAGTACGACCAGGGCGGGCCTTCCGCCATAGGAGCGACGGGAGGGGGGTACATCCTTGGGGAGGGCGTGGTCTCGAAAGCCACGCTGCTGTCGGCTGACGCCCCGCTTTCGCTGGAGACGACCGTGGACGGCGACCCTGCGTACGATGCCCGGACCACCAGACGGGCGGTCTCCCTCCTCCTGGAGAGGAAGGGGGTCAGGCGCGGGAGGGTCCGCCTCGAGCAGAGGACGGCGGTGCCGATAGGATGCGGGTTCGGGGCGAGCTCGGCGTCCGCCATATCGGCGGTCTACGCCGTGGCGTCCGCCCTGGGGCTCCCAGGGACGAAGTCTGAGCTCGCGCGCAGCGCCCACGACGCGGAGATAGCTGAGCGCACCGGCGTGGGGACGGTGTCGGTGGCCTACGACTTCACTGGGGCAGGCGCGATCACCGTGCCGGGCGCGCCTGGCACGGCAAGGTTCGTCGAGGTCGACGTCCCCAAGGGGACGAGGGTCGTCACGGCCTCGCTCTCGCCTTACGACAAGACGGGCACGCTCTCTTCGCCTTCAGCGAGCGAGAAGACCACGCGCCTGGGCAGGGAGGCGTTGTCGAGGTTCCTCGCCGACCCGAGCCTGGACAACCTCGCCGGGACCGGGGAGTGGTTCTCCTCCAGACTCGGCCTCGCGACGCCCGAGGTCAGAAGGCTCGCAGAAGCCGCGAAGTCTGCGGGAGCGGCGCACGCCAGCCAGAACATGATCGGCTTCGCGGTGCACTCGGTGGTGGACGAAGACCGCGCGGGCCGGGTCGCGTCCTCCCTGAAGGCGACGGCCGGCTCTCCCCGGGTGGACACCTTCGAGATAGGGACCCGCAGGGCGGGAGCCCTGCCAGGGGGCACCCGAAGGACGGACGGGGCCAGCCCGGCCGCTAACCCGCGGTAACGAGCTCTTTCGTGTATCTGGTCATAACGGTAGGCTTGGAGCCTACGCGCACCGTGTCCTCGATCCTGATGCCATACTTCCCGGCCTTGTAGATCCCAGGCTCGTCCGTCACGACCTCGTTCTCCTGCAGGACCGTCTCGCTTCCAGACCTTATCCCGGGCTCTTCGTGGATGTCTATCCCGACCCCGTGGCCCGTGCTATGGATGAAGTACTCCGCCAGCCCGCTCTTCTGCAGCGTGCTCACGACCTTTTGATGCACATCCCCGCATCTCGCTCCCGTCTTCACGAGGCGGAGCGACTCGAGCTGCGACTCGAGGACAGCCGAGTAGTCCTTCTTCGCCTCGGCGTTCGGGCGCCCCACCGCGAAGGTCCTCGTCGCGTCGGAGTGGTACCCCAGATATCTGAAGAAGATGTCGACGACTACCATGTCGCCGCTCTTCAACCTGCGCCTGGTGAGGTCTGAGTGCGGCAGCGCGCCGTTCGGCCCGGACGCGAGGATCAGAGGGCTCAGGGCACCGTCGAACGAAGGCGGGACCAGCTCGTCCGCGGTCGCGATCTTCATGACGTCGGCCGCGACCTCCCACTCCGTCCTTCCCGGCTTCAAAAGGCGAGGCATCTCCTCGAAGATCGAGTCGAGGCCCTTGCATGCCCGAGCTATCCTTACGATTTCAGCTTCGTCCTTCACCCTCCTGGCCCCCTGGAAGACGTCGGGCCTGAGCTTGAAGCGTGCGTCCGCCCTCAGCTGGCGGTCGTCGTCCACGAGGGCCTCCGCCCTTCCCGAGAGCCTGCCGACCTGCCTTGCAACGTCGTCCCAGCGCTTTACCGTGACCACCTCCGCTTCGTGCGCCAATTCCTCCGCCCTGTCCGCCTCAAGAGGCGTGGTTACGACCACTGTCTTCTCCGGCTCCACTATTGCGGCTCCTCCTCCCCAGAAGTCGGTCAAATAGAACATGTTGGCACCGGTCATCGCTACGACCGGGCTTCCTTTCGCGAGCGCGAGGGCCTTCTTCCGCCTTTCGGCGTAAACTGTCAAACTTCAGCCGGATGGGAACCAAGCGCTTATATTGGTTCCCAATCCTGTCACCAGACGGGGCAGCCTCCACTGTGACGTATATACGACGGCTAGAGATGAGAGGGTTCAAGACCTCTGGCCCCCGCTCGATGGTGGTCAACTTCGAAAGGGGCTTCACCGTGGTCACGGGTCCCAACGGAAGCGGTAAGTCGAATATCGCCGACGCGATCGCGTTCGCCATCGGGGAAAACTCGCCAAAGGCCCTCAGGGCCGCAAGCGGCAGGCTGTCGGGGCTGATCTACTCTCCGAAGGACGGAGGGGAGGGCCCTGCCCGGCCCTCTAACTGCAGGGTCAGCCTCCAGTTCGACAACTCCGACCACGCCATCCCCGTGGACTCGGACCTGGTGACGCTCACTCGCGAGCTCGCGGAGAGCGGCGAGAACACATACTACATCAACGGAAGGAAGACCACGAGGTCGGCATTCACGGACATCCTCGACCTCGCAGGCATCTCCCCAGGCGGGTTCAACATCGTCCCGCAGGGCGCTGCGAACAAGATGGCCGACCTGACCCCCGAGGAGAAGAGGAAGGCGATAGAGAGCCTCGTGGGCATCTCGAAGTTCGACGAGAGGAAGGCGGAGGCCCAGAGGCAGCTCAGCCAGGCCGACCAGAGGCTCGAGGTCGCGATGGCGAGGATAGGGGAGATGAGAGGCATGCTGGAGTCCTTGGACGCGCAGAGGAACGA
>JASHUU010000087.1 GCA_030039795.1 Nitrososphaerales archaeon
ATGGCCAGCGGCAGCTACAGGACCTTCGTCGGGCCTGAGCAGCACTACGACGTCATGGCTGCGATACAGTTCAACCTCATGACCTTCCTCGGCCTCCGCGAAGGCAGCTTCCTCCTCGACGTGGGCTGCGGCTCCCTGCGAGGCGGCAGGCTCTTCATCCCCTACCTCCTCCCTGGGCACTACTTCGGGATCGAGCCCGAGAAGTGGCTGGTCGAAGAGGGGGTCAAGAACGAGATAGGCCGAGACCTCCTGGAGATGAGGAAGCCGACCTTCAGCAACGACATCAACTTCACGCTGACTACCTTCGGAAGGAAGTTCGACTTCCTCCTGGCCCAGTCGATCTTCAGCCACGCCCCGGCCAGCCAGGTCAAGAGGTGCCTCTCAGAGGCTGAGAAGGTGATGCACGAGGAGTCGATATTCGCGGCCACCTTCTGCGAGGGGGAGAAGGACTACGACGGCGAGAAGTGGTTCGCGCCCGGCATAATCCCCTACCGCTTCGACACTCTCGCCCGCTTCTGCGAGGAGGTTGGACTCTCATGCCGAAGGGTGGAGTGGGCCCACCCTAACAACCAGAAGTGGGTCGTCGTGACCCGAAAGGAGTCGAAGGCCACGGTACAGACCGTGCCCGACCTCCAGCTCCTGAAGCAGACCCAGATGGAGCTCGACAGATACAAGAGGAGGGTGGCCGCGCTGGAGTCTCATCTTGTGATCAGATGGGGCCGCAAGGTCAAGCGCCTCTTCGGGTCATAGGGGCCGCTCTACGGACGGAGTTGCGGGTCGACTCCTTCATCTATGCGACTGGGCGAAGCCGATCGGACCTAAGTACGCACGCCCGGTCAGAATCTTATATATATACGAACAGTATACATAGAGTCGTGAAGAGAAAGTACAGGCAGATGCTGGTAGACTCGACCACGCACGATGAGCTGGCGTCGGCCAAGGCGGTCCTGACGGCCGCTTCGGGCGGGAGGGCCGTGAGCGCCCGGGTCGTGATAGACGAGCTGGTGGGGAGACGGCTCAGGTCCATGAGGCTCCGCAAGGAGGTCAGGGACTACATCGATGCGTTCGTGGGCAAGGCGGTCCTGAACGAGCGCGTCGTCGGGTTGATGCTCTTCGGGTCGGTGGCCAGGAACACGTTCGGACCAGCCAGCGACATCGACGTTCTCGTCGTGGTCGAGGGGCCCGCGTTCGACCAGTTCGACGACATCATGCAGAGGATCGACCAGGCGGAGGCCCTGAGGCGGCCGCTAGTCGGCCTGGGGTACAGCCTGCGGGTCAGGCCCATGCTCCTCTCATCCTCAGAGCTCTCCAGCTTCAGGCCCATCTACATCGACCTCTTCGAGGACGGCTCCATCCTCTTCGAGAGGAAGGAGACACTGACGGGCTTCCTCAACGACGTGAGGAGGAGCGTAGACTTCGAGAAGGCAGCGGTCCACGACTCGGTGATCGTGAAGTGGAGGATAAGGGGCTAGCGGCCGACGCCATGGCCGCCGCGAAGAGGTGGCTGGCGTCCGCGAAGGCCAGCGCGGGACTGGGGAACTACGACAACGCGCTCTTCTCGCTGGGGATGTCGGTCGAGGTGGCGCTGAAGGCGGTCATGTACTCCTTGGGCGTGGACGTCCCCAAGACGCACTCCATCGGCGACCTCTTGGAGGCGGCCGTGGGGCAGAGCAGGGTCCCGAAGAAATTCAAGGCGGACCTGGGCGCGACGATCGCCACCTTCAACGAGCTGCTCGCGCTGCGGTCGGCCAGCGGATACTCGTTCGAGACGAGGGCGACCCTGGAAGGGCTGCATCGCAAATATGACTCCTTGGTTGAGAGAGCCGAGGTTGTCGTGAAGCTTTGCGAAGACGCCACGGGGTAGCCGGAGCCGGCGTGAGAGCCGCTGCAGGTCTACTTGATGTCCTATGTACTGATGTACATAGGAGACGAGATGGCCGCCTCTGCGTCTTCCGTCTACTTGGTCGTCTCGTTCACGTTCGACGACGTGACCCAGACGCTGAAGTAGAACGTTGTCCTGTTTGTAACGTCCCGGAGTTCGAACAGGAAGGGCAGAGAGACGAAGGGCGTCCCTATTCCCGTTTGGACCATCGAGAAGGAGTAGGACAGAGGGAGCGCCGTCGTGCAGGTCACGTTCGACTTGCCTCCACACCTGGTCGAGTTGGTGATGAGCAGTCCGTTGAAGGCATGCTTCGAGCCCTCCTCAAAAAGGTACCCCGAGTACTTGGCCTCAGAAGTCCCGGGGTCAGCGAGGACGGTGGCATTGAGTCTGCCCGTTTCGTTGTTCGGGAACTCATACAGCGTGAAGCCGAGCCCCACGATGTAAGAGTTCGCAGGGTAGGTGTCGTTGACCTTCAACGGCAGAAGCACGCTCACGGAGGGCCCGCTGGAGAAGCTGAACTGGACGCCGAGGTAGTAGGTGTAGTTCGCGACAGGTAGGTACTCCCCGCATGGGCTCTTGGGAACGACGCAGACCTTGGTGATGTTCTCCGTGTACTTCCCCGACGGGGCGAGATAGAAGGGCTTGGTGAGCGTCTTGCCTGCTATGCCCTTGTACTCGTAGCAGCCGGCGAAGCCTGGCGTGCATACGTATTGCACAGAGACTGCTTTGGTCCATGTGGTCCCGTTGTTCACCACCTCCATGCTTAGCGTGTCGTTGAATATCAGCGCGGACTCGATCTGGACGCCGTTCGGCCCCGTGGTCTTCGTGGAGGTCTTGGTGGTAGTCGTCGGAGTGTTGGACGTCGTCGGGAACGTTATCGACACACTGCTCCCGCCGACCCCGAAGAAACCCGGGTCGATGTACACAAAGGCCCCGAACTCCAGCAGGAGTATCAGCCCTACCGCCGCTATCTTGACTCTGCGCCCGTTCTTGGGTTTCCTTTCGGTCTTCTCGCTCTTCCCGCCCTTTCCGCCCCAGGACCCTTCCCAAGCCCCATCATCAGACATGAATACAGCCTGGGTTCAGGAGCTCCCATCTTGAATATATAGAATTTGCTTCGGTGAAAAAGCCCCTTCATGTGGACGCGACCGAACCGAGCGCGCCCTGCGGCTAGGGGCGGGCAAAGCTCCATAATCCCCAGGCGGGAATCCTGCGGTCAATGTCCGATGAGACGGGGCGCAGGCCCGCCCTCCGCGCAGCCTGGGAGTGGGGCCTGGCAGCATCTCTCACCCTGTTCGCGTGGGCCCTTGCCTCCGAGGTGTCGGTCCTCTGGCCGGTGACCTTCCAGGCCGTAGTCAGGCCGGGCGCCGAGTTCTTCTCTTCGGCTTTCGCCTTATCCCTTCCCGGGGTGGACGGCATAGCCCTCTTCGCCTGCGCCATCTTCGTCCTGGCCGTCTTCGAGGTCAATGACCGAGGTTCGGGGACCCCGCTGAAGCTGGCGGCCACGCTCCCCGCGGCTGCGATGGCTTCGTTCACGCTGAGCCCTGGCGTCCTTCTTCCGCTGGGCGCGGCTGGCACCGTCGCACTCGCAGCCTACGTGATAACGGAGAGCGGGGACCTGATCGGGGTGTCCTCCCACGAGGCCTTCTCCTGCGTCGTGACGGCGCTCTTCGCTTCGACGGCGGCCCTCTTCGTCGCGTCAGGCGCGACCTGGGTCGTCGACGGATTCAGCGGGGCCGCCCCGCTGACAGGTTGGACTTGGGGGGCGAGCCTGCTGGCGCTCAAGCTCACGAACATGGCCTACGGCCTCATGCCCGTGCTGGTCGCCCTGCTCTTCGTGTCGTGGGCGGTGAGGCTCATGGTCGCTCCGCTCCGT